>CBFDBS010000048.1:0-11167 GCA_965603105.1 uncultured bacterium | reverse complement strand
CTTAATGGATAACTGAAGAGAGAAAGGATTGCATAATGCTCGTTAAAGAAAAAATCAGCCAGGCCATCGACATTATAAATGAATTGGATATCGACTGCTGGATCACTTTTGTCCGCGAGAGTTCGATTATGCACGATCCGATGCTGGATTTTCTGATCGAGGGCGATGTGACCTGGCATTCTGCCTTTATCGTCACCAAAACCGGCGACACCTACGCCATTGTCGGGCAGATGGAACGGCCGACCATCGAGGACTTGGATGCTTATACGCACATCTTGAGCTATGTCGAAGGTGTCAAAAAACAATTCCTCGACACCCTTAGAAAAATCAATCCCGCAAGCATCGCCCTCAATTATTCGACAAACAGCGAGATTTGCGACGGTCTGACCCATGGGATGTACATGATTCTTTATGATTTTCTATCCGAGATCGGCTTTGAAAACCGGATTGTGTCGTCTGAAAAAATCACCTCGAGTCTGAAGGCGAGAAAAACGCCTTTTGAAGTGGAGCGGATAAAGGTGGCCATTGCCAATACTCTGGAGATTATTTCCTTGACCACCTCATTTATCCAGCCGGGAAGGTCGGAAAAGGAGATAGCCGACTTCATGATCCGTGAAGTGGAGAAAAGAAATCTGGAGCCGGCCTGGGAAAAATCTCACTGCCCGGCGGTCTTTACCGGGCCTGAAACAGCCGAAGCCCACTACAAACCCACAGACAGGAAAGTGGAAAGGGGGCACGTGCTCAACATGGATTTCGGCGTGAAATTCGAAAACTACTGCTCAGATATGCAGAGAACGTTCTACATTCTTGAAGAGGGAGAGATTGAGGCCCCACTCGAAGTTTTAAAAGGCTTCGACACCATAGTCAAATCTATCGAACTCGCTCAAAAAGCGATTAAGCCCGGAGTTAGGGGCGTGGACATCGATACGATTGCCCGCGAGTATATCGTCTCTCAGGGATATGAAGAATTCCCCCATGGATTGGGACACCAGGTAGGCCGCTTCGCCCATGACGGAACAGCCCTGCTTGGACCGGCCTGGGAGAAATACGCCCAGAAACCTTTCATCCCTTTGGAGGAAGGCATGATTTTTACCATCGAGCCACGCCTGAAGGTTCCGGGGCGGGGAGTCGTGACCATCGAAGAGATGATTGTTATCCGCAAAGATGGCGCGGAATTCCTGGCTGAACCGCAGAAAAAGCTCATTTTAGTGTCATAATGACTCAATCCCTCTCCCGTCGGTCTATAGACTTTTATAATTTGATAGCCGTCTTCATCGGACTCGATTGAATGGAGTCTGATGTTTCTCCAGACAAATCTCTGCGGTCCAAGAGTTTCGTTTGACATGGCCACTCGAATATTAGTAAATAAATAACCGAATTTGAAAAGAAGGGAAGACTGACATGGAGGGATTGCACATTCTTGACTGGATCATCATCGCTCTCTATTTTTTTGTTCTGCTGGGAATCGCCTGGTGGGTAGTCCGCCAGAAACAGGACTCTCCGACGGAATACTTTCTGGCCGGCAGGCATGTGGGCTGGTTCATCATCGGGGCCTCTATCTTTGCTTCGAATATCGGTTCCGAGCACATCGTCGGGCTGGCTGGGACCGCCGCCAAAAGCGGAGTGGCGATGGGCCACTATGAACTTCACGCCTGGTGCATTCTTCTGCTCGGTTGGGTGTTCGTTCCCTTCTACATGCGAAGCCGGGTTTTCACCATGCCTGAATTTCTCGAGCAGCGTTATTCACCCACCGCCCGCTGGCTCCTGTCTATCATTTCTCTTGTCGCCTATATTTTGACCAAAGTCTCAGTGACTGTTTATGCCGGGGCTGTGGTCTTCCAAACCTTGATGGGCATCGATTTTTGGACGGGAGCATTGATCACAGTCCTGTTTACAGGCATCTATACGATTTTGGGTGGCCTGAGAGCCGTGGTTTATACTGAGAGTCTCCAGGCCATTGTGCTCTTGGTCGGTTCGATCACTGTGACCATAGTCGGCTTGATCAAAATCGGAGGCTGGAACAATCTGGTTTCTATAGTCGGAAGCCAGCACTTCAACTTGTTTCTCCCCTTAGACCACCCCGATTTTCCCTGGCTGGGGATGGTACTGGCGCCTCCCATTGTCGGCATCTGGTACTGGTGCACTGACCAGTGCATCGTCCAGAGAGTCCTGGCGGCGAAGAATGAAACCCAGGCACGCCGGGGATCCATCTTTGCCGGATATTTGAAGCTTTTTCCGTTCTTTGTCTTTTTTATCCCCGGGATTACGGCCTTTGCGCTCTCCCAGACAGGACAGCTCCAGCTTGCGACTTCCGATCAGGCATTCCCAGCTCTGGTCAAGGCGCTTCTGCCGATCGGATTGAGGGGGCTTGTCGTGGGAGGCTTGCTGGCAGCACTTATGAGTTCATTGGCGGCTGTCTTCAATTCCTGTTCAACCCTCTTCACAATGGATATTTATAAAAAAATCAGGCCCGATGCTTCAGAAAAGCGGTTGGTTTTTATCGGGCGGGTGGCGACAGGTGTGGTTGTTGTCAGCGGGATCCTCTGGATTCCCTTTATGAAATTTATTTCCGGCGAGCTGTATCACTACCTGCAGAGCGTTCAAGCCTATTTGGCTCCCCCTATCGCGGCGGTTTTTTTGCTTGGAATTTTCTGGAAAAAAATAAATGCTAACGGTGCCCATGCAGGCTTGATCGGCGGATTCACTCTGGGGATTCTGAGGTTGATCGCCGAACTGAGCAAGAAGCATCTTTCCGGATGGCTGTTCACTTTTGCCGATATGAATTTTCTTTATTTCTGTGTCTATCTTTTCTTGATCTGTGTCGCTCTGATGATCGGCTTCAGTCTTTTCAGCAGGTCTCCTTCTTTCGAGAAAATCAAAGGACTCACCTACGGAACAACTGTGGCCGAGGATAAACAAGCGTCACGGGAGAGCTGGACGACCAGAGATGTATTCCTTTCTTTGGTTGTACTCGTCATTATTGCCCTGGTCTTGATTTGCTTCTCACCTCTGGTGATCGCCAAATGAGAGCCGGTCAGAATTGATCAATATGAAGAAGCTGATGAAGAATTCGAAACCGGACTTCAAAAAAAGGTGAAGGAATGAAAAAGTATGCCCTGGGTCTGGACTTCGGGACAAATTCCTGCCGTTCATTGATCGTAGACCTCGATGACGGCCGGGAAGTGGCTGGACACGTTGTCGCCTATCCATCCGGGAAAGAGGGTGTCCTGCTCGATCCAAAGGATCCCAATGTGGCCAGGCAGAATCCGGCCGATTACTCTTCTGTTCTGGAAAAAGCCGTCAGAGAGGCGATCGCTCAGGCGGCAGAGTCAAATCCTGATTTTCAAGGTCAAAGCATCATCGGCATAGGAGTCGATACGACGGGAAGCAGCCCCATGCCTGTGGCAAGAGACGGACGGCCGCTTTCCCTTTCCCATGGTTTTGAGGATAATCTGGATGCAATGGTCTGGCTCTGGAAAGACCACTCCAGCCATGAAGAGGCCGCCCGAATCACGGAGCGGGCAGCGGAGATGAGGCCGCATTTTCTGTCTAAAATCGGAGGGATCTATTCTTCGGAATGGTTCTGGAACAAAATTTTTCACTGCTTAAACACCTCCCCGGAGGTTTTTAGATCCGCCCACAGCTTTGTCGAAATCTGCGACTACATCCCTGCACTTCTGACCGGCAACACGGATCCGGCGTTTATGGTACGCAGTGTTTGTGCCGCAGGGCACAAAGCCATGTACAGCGATACTTGGGGAGGGCTCCCCGACAAGGAGTTTCTCAGCTCCCTCCATCCGGAACTTGGAGAGTTGAGAGACAGGCTTTACGACAAAGCGCTTGCATCCGATCAATTGGCCGGGAGTCTCTCCAATGAATGGGCAGAAAAGCTGGGAATCCAACCCGGCACTGCCGTAGCTGTGGGAGCCTTCGATGCCCATATGGGCGCGGTTGGAGCAGGAGTTAAAGAGGGAACTCTGGTCAAGATCCTGGGCACAAGCACCTGCGATATCATGGTTTCGCCCTACCAGAAGGGATTCGACGATATCCCCGGGGTGTGCGGAATTGTGGACGGATCTGTTCTCCCCGGATACTATGGCATCGAAGCGGGCCAGTCGGCCGTAGGAGATATTTTTCTTTGGTTTGTCCAAACCCTTGTTCCGGACAGCTACGGACGGACGGCGGATGAAAAATTCAAAGCTCTGGAGAAAGAGGCATCCAGGCAAAAGCCAGGAGAACACGGGCTTCTGGCCTTGGACTGGAACAACGGCAACCGTACAATTCTAGTTGATGTCAGGCTCAGCGGTCTTCTGCTCGGTCAGACTCTCCACACCCAGGCCCATGAGATCTACCGCGCCCTGATCGAGGCCACTGCCTTCGGTGCACTGACTATCATCAACAGGATCGAGGACTACGGTGTCAAAGTGGAGGAAATTGTCAACTGCGGTGGTTTGGCCGCCAAGAATCCTTTCCTGATGAAAATATATGCCGATATTACGGGAAGGCCGATGAAGGTTTCCCGCAGCGACCAGACCTGTGCGCTCGGGGCCGCTCTTTTTGGCGCTGTCGCTGCCGGAGAAGAGCGGAGCGGATTCAAGACTGTCGAAGCTGTCCAGAAGGCGACAACCGGGATTAAAGAAGTTTATGAACCGGATGTGGGAAATCACAGGATCTATCAGAAGATATTCGGCCTCTACAGCCAGATCCATGATGCCTTCGGGACATCCGCCTGGTCGGGAACGATGCACAATGTCATGAAAGATCTGATCGCTTTGCGGGAGAGGCAGAGGCAGGGGGATTGATGCTCGAAGAATTGAAGAAAAAAGTCTGGAAGGCCAACCGGGATCTGGAAAGACACAACCTGGTGACTTTAACTTGGGGAAATGTCAGCGGGCTGAGTACAGACCGGGAACTGGTGGTCATCAAACCCAGCGGTGTGGGCTACAGCGAGTTGACGCCGAATGATTTGGCTGTCGTCGATATAACCGGCCACCGGGTCGAAGGCGCGCTTGCTCCTTCTTCGGATACACCCATCCATTTGGAAATCTACAGGGCTTTCCCCTGTATTTTCGGCGTCGCGCACACCCATAGCACTTATGCGACGATTTTTGCACAGGCCCATATGTCTATTCCCTGTTTGGGCACAACCCATGCCGATCATTTCAGAGGAAATGTACCAGTCACCCGGATGATCTGTCAAAAAGAGGTGGAGACCGGCTATGAAGTCAACACCGGTCGGCAAATCGCCGAACACTTCAGGCGGATCGATCCACTGGAGATGCCGGCCGTGCTGGTGGCGGGTCACGGACCCTTCACCTGGGGGAAATCTCCCGGGGAGGCGCTTTTGAACTGCGTGGCTCTGGAAAAAGTCGCCGAAATGGCATATGGAACTCTGTCTCTGAAGCGTAAAGAAGTGCTTTTTCCCGATTATCTGCTCCAAAAGCATTTCAGGAGAAAACACGGACCCGAAGCGTATTACGGACAGAAAAAAACAGGAGGCGATGAATGACCAATCGGCCAACAGTCAACATGGGGATTGTTGCAGTCAGCCGGGATTGTTTTCCCATCGAGCTGTCCAGAAAAAGGCTAGAGCGTTTGCTAGGGGAGTGTGAATCGCGGAAGATCAAGATTATCGCCGTCGAGACCGTCGTTGAAAATGAGAAGGATGCCCAAAAAGCGCTGCAGGAGCTGGTTGAAAAAAAAATCAATGCGTTGGTCATTTATCTCGGGAATTTCGGACCTGAAGGCCCTACAACTTGGATGGCTCAGAATTTTGGCGGACCGGTGATGTTTACGGCGGCTGCCGAAGAAACGGGTGAAGATCTTTTTCAGGGACGGGGGGATGCCTTCTGCGGCCTGCTCAACATGTCCTACAACATTGGGTTGAGAGGTTTGAGCCCATATATACCCGAATTTCCGGTCGGACTTGCCGCTGATGTCGCCGAGACAATCGAAGAGTTTTTCCCTGTCGCACGGATTCTTCTCGGCTTGAAAAAGCTCAAAATATTCGCTTTTGGTCCCCGGCCCCAGGATTTTCTGGCCTGCAACGCTCCCATAAAGCCTCTCTATGACCTCGGCGTAGAGATCATGGAGAACAGCGAATTGGATCTTTATGACATCTTTCTTTCCGCTAAAAACGATGCGGATGTCGGGCCGGTGGCCGAAGAGATGGCCCGGGGGCTTGGCGCCGGCAACGCCTATCCGGATTTGCTTCCCAAGCTCGCCCAGTACGAAGTGGCCCTGAAAAAGTTTTACAGGGACCATCTGGGAGCTTCCCGATACGGGGTCTTCGCCAACAAGTGCTGGCCGGCTTTTGAATCCTATTTCGGTTTTGTTCCCTGTTATGTCAACTCGCGTCTGTCCGCACAGGGAATCCCTGTGGCCTGCGAAGTGGACATCTACGGCGCTTTGAGTGAATACATCCTGACCTGTGCCACCGAACTTCCCGTCACTCTTCTCGATATCAACAATACTGTTCCCGCCGACATGTATGAAGAGGCTGGGGAAAAACGCCGGGACTTCAAATCGAGCGATCTGTTTATGGGATTCCACTGCGGAAACACGGCGGGTTCCTGTCTGCTTCAAGCGGAGATGAAATATCAACTGATCATGAACAGGCTGCTGGAAGCAGGAGAGCAACCCAACATCACCAGAGGAACGCTGGAAGGAAGAATACGGCCCGGCAAGATCACCCTATTCCGGCTGCAGTCAACAGCCGGCTGCGAGCTTCAGGCCTATGCCGCTGACGGGGAGGTGCTGGATATCGATCCCAGGTCTTTCGGAACCATCGGAGTTTTTGCCGTTAAAGAGATGGCCCGCTTCTACCGTCATGCCCTACTACAGAACAGGTTCCCGCATCATACGGCGGTCGGCTTTAAAAAAGCAGGAAGCGCTCTTTTTTCCGCGATGAGGATGCTGGGAGTGAAAAACTTTTTCTTCAACCAGCCGCCGGAAATGCTTTATCCCACGGAAAATCCCTTCTCAGTTTGAAATCTCAAGCAGTACAACGGACTTTGACGGCAGCTCGGCCAAGATCTTTCCACCTTCGATCCGGGCGCCTCTGAAATCCGCGGGCTTGATGTCTTCCGGATTTTCAAAAGTGTTGTGGGCAGTCATGTTATCTGACGTTAAAATCCAGCCTTTGATGTTGCCGGCTTCCATTCCTCGCAGTTCACAGACAAGAGACTGCGCTTGATTGGGATTCAGATTGCACAGAGTGACGTGAATTTTCCCTTCCTTGTTCCTTGAGGCCGAGGCGCTGATGGACGCCACACTGCTTCCTTCAAATGTGTAGTTTGTGCAGTTCAAATCCTGTGGGATGAGGGTAGCATCCTGGTGGACTTTGAAAAGATCGAAAACATGATAAGTGGGAGTCAGAATCATCTTGTCTTCATCGGTCAGAATCAAAGCCTGGAGCACATTGACAGTCTGGGCCAGATTGGCCATTTTAACCCTCTCACAGTGAGCGTTAAAGATATTCAGGGTGAGGCCTGCCACCAGGGCATCACGCAGAGAATTCTGCTGGAAAAGAAAACCTGGGTTGGTGTCCGGTTCGACACTGTACCAGGTTCCCCATTCGTCGACGATGAGGCCGACTCTCCTTTCCGGATCATACCTGTCCATGATGGCGGTATGCCTGGCAATCAGCTCATCTATGTGTGCCGCTTTGTTGAGAACGTCGAACCATTCCGCCTCTCCAAATTCTGTGGCCGAACGGCTGAGGCGGCGTTCGGGTCCCGTGTAATAATGAATGCTCAAACCTCTCATCATCCTCCCGGCTTCTCTCATCAAAACATCTGTCCACTGGAAGTTGTCGCCGTAGCCGCCGCAGGCGATTTTTTGAATTCTGTTTCCGGAGAAATTGCGGACATAGGTCTGGTAGCGTCTGTAAAGGTGAGCGTAATATTCGGCCGTCATATTTCCACCGCAGCCCCAGTTCTCGTTGCCGACGCCGAAGTAAGGCAGTTTCCAGGGGAGCTCCCGGCCGTTCTGTCTGCGCAGGTCGGCCATCGGACTGACACCGTCAAAAGTGATGTATTCGACCCACTCCTGCATCTCTTGCACTGTGCCGCTCCCCACGTTCCCGCAGATGTAAGGTTCGGCCCCGATCTGTTGGCAGAGGTCTAAAAATTCATGAGTCCCGAAATGATTGTTTTCGGTGACGCCTCCCCAGTGGGTGTTGATCATCGTCGGACGATCGCTCCTCGGCCCGATTCCGTCTTTCCAGTGGTATTCATCGGCGAAACATCCTCCCGGCCACCTCAAAACGGGAAGCTGGATGCTCCTGAGGGCTGCGACGATGTCATTGCGGATGCCCCTTGTGTTGGGCATGGGGCTGTCCTCACCGACCCAGTATCCTCTGTAGATGCACCGTCCCAAATGCTCGGAGAAGTGACCGTAGATATTCTTATTGATCGTGTCTATTCCCAGGTCGGCATTCAGAATCAGAATATTCTCCTGGGATTTCTCCGCCGGGTCCTGAAGGAAGGAATGAGTCATCCCTCCCAACAGAAGAGTAACGGCTATCATTGCCAAAAGTTTTTTCACCATGATATTAAGCCCTCCTTAATGTCTTTCAACTCTGCTCAAATCTTTTTTTATCATATAAGGATAATCCGAACAATAGAGAAAAGAGCCACCTAGCCTGAACTCTTCATAAATTTGGCTTGTGAATAATTCAGGTTAAAAAAGTTTTTCATGTTTTTTTACCAAATTTTTGGTGGTAGAATAAATAAAATTCGGAAATAAGGAGAGACGGAATGGGGAAAAAAAGAAAAGTTGTCGCCCTTGCATCTCTAACCGCTTTTTTCCTGGTCAGTTCAGGATGCGGGACAGAAACTCCGAAGGACTATCCTTATCAGCCCGTAACCTTCACTTCCGTCCACTTTACAGACAATTTCTGGCTGCCCAGGCTGGAGACCAACCGCCGGGTGACCATCCCTTTTGCCTTCGAGCAATGTATGGAGACAGGACGGATAAAAAATTTCGAAATTGCGGCCGGCTTAGCCGAAGGAAACTTCTGCAGTGTCTACCCCTTCGACGATTCCGATGTTTTCAAGATCATCGAAGGGGCTTCTTATGCGCTGAACATATCTCCGGATTTGGAGCTGGAGAAATATCTGGATGAGATGATCGGAAAAATCGCCGCCGCTCAAGAAGAGGATGGTTATCTCTACACAGCCCGGACAATCGGCGGTGATCCTCCCGTCCGCTGGACCGAAGGGGAGCGCTGGTCGAACCTCTATCTTGGACATGAACTCTACAACATGGGACACTTTTATGAGGCGGCCGTAGCCCATCACATGGCGACCGGAAAAAGAAATATGCTAAATCTGGCCATCAAGAACGCCGACCTGATCACCAGCATCTTTGGCCCTGGGAAAAGAATCGGCGTGCCCGGACACCAGGAGATAGAAATCGGTCTGGTGAAGCTGTTCAGAGTGACCGGGGAACAGAAGTATCTTGACCTGGCCAAATTCTTTCTGGACCAGCGGGGAAAAGGAGAGCAAAGAGAACTTTTCGGAGAGTATTCTCAGGACCATATGCCTGTCTTGGAACAGGAGGAAGCTGTTGGCCATGCCGTCCGGGCCGCCTATATGTACTCCGGGATCGCCGATGTGGCTGCTTTAACCGGAGACGCGGGCTTTATCCAGACTGTCGACCGCATCTGGGAGAATGTCGTGTCCAAGAAGATGTACATCACGGGCGGCATCGGTGCCAGGGGAGGCGGGGAGGCCTTCGGTCCCAACTATGAGCTTCCCAACGCCACCGCCTATGCCGAAACCTGTGCGGCCATCGCCAACGCTTTCTGGAATTTGCGCATGTTCCTCCTTCACGGCGACGCCAAGTTCATCGATGTCCTGGAGCGTGTCATCTACAACGGATTCCTTTCCGGAGTCGGCCTGAGCGGGGATCTGTTTTTCTACCCCAATCCTCTGGAATCCTTCGGCCAGCACCAGCGCAGCCTCTGGTTCAACTGTGCCTGCTGCCCTTCCAATATCTCCCGGTTCGTGCCCTCCATACCCGGTTATGCCTATGCTCAAAAAGGCAATTCTCTCTACGTCAACCTGTTCATCGAGAGTCATGCGGAGATCGAATTGAATAAAACGATCGTCTCAGTCGAGATAGAAACCGATTATCCCTGGCAGGGAAAAATCCGTATTAAGCTCGATCCTGAGAGCAATAGTCAATTTGCCGTCCATGTCCGTATCCCCGGCTGGGCCATGGAACAGCCCGTTCCCAGCGACCTGTACCGCTTTCAGCAGGCCATTCCCGAAGCTCCCGCATTGAAGGTCAACGGGGCTGAGATGCCTGTCAAATTGATCAAAGGGTATTCTGTTATCCGGCGCCGGTGGAGAAAGGGCGACACCATCGAACTCGACCTGCCGATTCCGGTCCGCCGTGTGGTCAGCCATCCCGAGGTCAAAGAGAACACCGGCAAAATCGCTCTTGTCAGAGGGCCGATCGTTTACTGTGCCGAATGGGCGGATAACGGCGGCAGCGTCAGCAATTTGGTTTTAGCGGATGATGCAGATTTGTCGATCGAGCACCGGGATGATTTTCTGAATGGATTAACAGTGATCAAGGGGAAAGCGACCGCCGTCTTCGGCGGGAGGGATGAAGATTCCGTTCTAAAAAAAGAGCAGGAATTTGTGGCCATTCCCTATTATGCCTGGGCTCACCGGGGCCCTGGAGAGATGGCAGTCTGGCTTCCCCGAGAGGAAAAGCTTGCCCGACCTCTTCCTGGACCCTCTGTGGCCTCCACAAGCCGGACTGCAGTTTCCGGCGACATAGACGGCTATCCTCTTAACGACCAGTGGGAGCCCATGGATTCCAATGACCATTCCCACCCATACCTTCACTGGTGGCCCAATAAGGGGACTTTGGAATGGGTCGAATATATTTTCAGCGAGCCTGCGGTTGTATCGGAAGCGGCTGTCTACTGGTTTGATGACACGAGCCAGGGAGAGTGTCGTATCCCTGAATCCTGGACACTCTTTTACAACACCGGAAGCGGCTGGAAGCCAGTCGAAAATCCCGATGCCTATGGAGTGAAAAAAGATCAGTACAACAGAGTCAGTTTCGATCCGGTTAAAACTTCGGCTCTCCGGCTCGAACTGCGACTTCAAAAAGACTATTCAGCCGGGATCATCGAATGGAAGGTGAA
>CBFDBS010000047.1:0-11237 GCA_965603105.1 uncultured bacterium | reverse complement strand
CTTGACGGATTCGATCCTCGTCACCAGGGGGCGGTGGCCTTTGTGGCTGAAAAGCAAACGGTGTCTTTGGATGAAATTATCTCTTCTTCGTCGTGTCCTTTCATCCTGCTTCTCGACGGGGTTGAAGATCCCCAGAATCTGGGAGCCATTATCCGGACTGCAGAAGGAGCAGGTGCCGACGGAATCGTTCTCCCCGAAAGACGGGCGGCCGGATTGACGGAATCGGTCTCCCGCGTTGCGGCGGGAGCGCTGGAACACATCAAGATAGCCAGGGTTAAAAATTTGGTTCAAGCCATGGACCGTTTGCGCCGGGAAGAGATTTGGCTTGTCGGAGCCGAGGGAGGGAGCAAGAGGACCTGGCATGAATTTGATTATACGCTGCCTGTGGGGATTGTCCTTGGATCGGAGGGGAGGGGATTACGTCCTCTGGTCCGAAAAAAATGCGATGAAATCCTCTCTCTGCCGCTTTCGGGGCAGCTTTCTTCTCTGAATGTCGCCTCTGCCGCGGCTGTTTTTATGTTTGAAGTCGTACGGCAGAGAAAAGGGAAAAAAAATGAATAAAATGGGGACCCTCTTCGTAAATCAAATAGGAGAAAAACGAAGATGGCGCAGGAAACGGCTTGGAAGAGTACTCCCTTTACAAAAAAGATCGGATCGAGGATGGTGAAGGATCGGGCTCTTACCGAAAAAGAAATCCTGATTCTAGTCCAAAAAGGCAAGACTCAGGCCTATCAACACATCGTCCATCGTTACATGCAGACCGCCTATTACATCGCTCTCGGGTTTGTTCATAACCATCAAGACGCTCTCGATCTGTCGCAGGATTCCTTCATTAAAGCTTTCCGCAACATCAAGAGTTTCGATATCAATAGAGACTTTTTCCCCTGGTTCTACCGGATCCTCAAGAATCTGTGCATCGATCATTTCAAACGCCTCCGTTGTCGAAGGGAAGTTCCTCTTGAAGAAGTGAAAATCCTCGTTCATGACAAAGAGGATAAAGAAATGAAGGAGGCCATGTGGAGGGGAATTGAAGAGCTTTCCTTTGAACAGAGAGAAATCATCATCCTCCGCTATTTTCGCGACTACTCCTACCAGGAGATCGCCGAGATTACGGGTAAACCGATGGGCACGGTGATGTCCTCTCTTCACTATGCAAAGAAAAGGCTGAAAGAAACGGTGGGGAAATACCTAGGCTTTGAAAAGGAATAAACTATGGAGCATCAAGACATAAAAAAGCTCATTTCTTCCTATTATGAAGGAGTCTTGTCCGAAGAGCAGAGACAGGCCGTCGATGTGCATGTGGCGGCCTGTGTGGAATGCCGTCGGGAGCTTGAAGAGATAAGACAATTTGAGGAGGTCATGAACAAGATGGAATTGAAAAAGCCGAAACCGGAGGTATGGCAGATGTATTGGGCCTCGGTCTACAACCGTCTGGAAAGAAGATTCGGATGGATTTTGTTCTCCATCGGTGCTATTATTCTTCTCTTTTATGGCGGATACAAGATGATCGAAGCCATCATCGTCGATACGACGGTCCCCCTACTTTTTAAGATGGGGTTCTTGGTCATTTTGGCCGGTTTTGTCGTTCTGTTGGTATCGGTGGGACGGGAACGATTCTTTGTCCGCAAGCGTGAGAGGTATAAGGAGGTCGAGAAATGATGCTGGTCAATACGGATTTCGTTCCTGGGAAGACAATTGTCAAAAACTTGGGCCTTGTTCGCGGAAACACCATCCGCGCCAGACACTTGGGCCGGGATATTTTGGCCTTTCTCAGAAACATTGTCGGCGGTGAAATCACCGATTACACCAAGATGATGGCTGAGTCGCGCGAACAGGCTTTGGACCGCATGGTGGAGGAAGCCGAAGGCCTCGGTGCCAACGCAATCCTCAATGTGCGCTTGACCACATCGATGATCATGCAGAGCGCTTCCGAGATTTTAGCCTACGGGACGGCCGTCATCGTGGAGTGATCCAGCCCAAGGACGTAATTCCATTGAAGCGGTCTTTGCCTCCGGTGTCTCTTTTTCTTTGCCTCCTTTTGTATTCTTTCCTTTGGTCAGGTCAGATCCGCCGGTCATTCGAAGAAGGAAGCCTTTCCATTTATTTCAAGGGCGAGAAGGTCGGTTACGAGGAATACACATGGGAGGCGGGGGCGAGGGGTTTTGTTCTTTCTGTCGAAGGCCGGATGACCAAGCCGGTGGCCATAGAGATCGAACTCCTGACAATTGAAATGGATCCCAACTTCATTCCGGTCCGTTATACATTCCTGGGTACTATAAGCGGCCTCCGACAGGAAATAACCAGCGTCATTTCAGACGGATTGGTAGAAAATACAAGAAGGGTCGCCGGCCAAGAACAGACGAACAGAATCCAAATCAGGCGTGACGCCGTGCTCCTCCCCAATCCCGTTATGGCTCCCTATCTGGTCATCGGCAAGAGGTTTGGATGCGGGATGGATGAGAGAAGAGACCTTTCCGCCTACATCATTCCCCAGATGGAGATTCCCATCACGATCGACGCCAGCGAGGAAAATCCCTGCCTGCTTTATATCCAGCTCGGTGAAACTCTTGTCGAATTGGAGATCGATGACGGCGGCCGCTTGAAGAGACTTCGTTTTCCTTCGCAAGATCTCGAAGCCGTAGACGATTTCTATTCGTCTGAATTTTGATCTCTTCTTCACCTGGCGCCTCTTGACGCCTTGCCACATAGGATGTTTTCATTTAGAATAAGCAGGTAAAATTCGCTCTTTTCCCGGAAGACAATGAACAGACAGAAGGATTATTACCAGCTCGAAAAGAATATTCTCTCCTTGAAGGAGAAAATCGATGAGGTGCAGGCAGTAGAACCACCTGACATAAAAGAGAAGGTGGCCCGGTTCCGCCAGAAGATCGAAGCGGAGTGGGAAACCATCAAAACGCAGCTGACACCTCTGAATATTGTCCAGATCGCCCGTCATCCCAACCGTCCCTATACTTTAGATTATATAGACTATCTGACAGATGACTTCCTTGAGTTTCACGGAGACCGAAGAGCGGGAGATGATCCTGCCCTTATTGCCGGATTCGGTTTTTATAGGGATCGTTCCGTCGCTTTTATAGGGCATCAAAAAGGGCGATCAACGAGAGAACGAATTGCCAGAAATTTCGGCCAACCCAATCCCGAAGGATATCGGAAAGCGCTGAGGATCATTAAACTGGCAGAGAGATTTGGGTGTCCGGTAGTGACTTTGATCGATACTCCCGGTGCATACCCCGGTGTTCAGGCTGAAAAGAGAGGACAGGCCGAGGCGATCGCTTTCAATCTGAAGGAGATTGCCAGGCTGCGCGTTCCGGTCGTCAACATCGTCATCGGCGAAGGGGGAAGCGGAGGCGCTCTGGCCGTCGGTGTAGGGGATGCGATTTTGATTTTGGAGAACTCCTTCTATTCCGTTATTTCTCCCGAGGGTTGTGCCGCTATTCTCTGGAAAGAGCAGGGGGCGGTGGCCCAGGCCGCAGAGAACTTGAAGTTTTTGGCTCAGGATTTACTCGAGCTGGGCATCGTTGACAAAGTCATTCCCGAACCTCCGGGGGGCGCCCATATCGACTTTGAGCAGACCTTCAAGAATGTCGACAGGCAATTGAACCAGATTCTCAAGAAACTCGAACAGAAAACACCGGAGGAGCTGATTGAAGAGAGATACCAGAAATTCAGGAAAATCGGAGTCTACCAAGAGAAATGACGCCTCGAAGCAGAGCGAAGTCAATCACGGCTGTCAAAGGGACCAAGGACATCCTCCCCGAAGAAGCCAGAAAATGGCAAAGAGTCGAGACCACAGTCAAGGAGATTTTTGAACTCTACGGCTACCGGGAAATACGCACCCCGATTTTTGAAGATACAGAACTCTTTAAAAAAGGAACCGGCGAAACATCCGATATCGTCATCAAGGAGATGTACACCTTTACGGACAAGGGGGGGAGGTCGCTGACTTTACGGCCGGAATACACCCCATCGGTGGTCAGAGCCATTATCGATAACAGCTTGAACCTCAGGCCGCAACCGATGCGGTTCTATTATATCGGTCCGATGTTCCGCTATGACAAACCTCAGAAAGGCCGCTACCGGCAGTTCCATCAAGTCGATGTCGAGGTGTTCGGTGAAGAGGATCCTGCTATTGATGCCGAGATCGTGGAGATGGCCGATTCTCTTTTGAAAAGACTCGATGTGGTCGGCACGGAAATTCTGGTCAATTCTGTCGGGTGCCCACAATGCCGTTTCCCTTACCACACGAGTCTCCGGAGTGAAGCCGAGAAGAAAAAAGACGAGTTTTGTGCCGACTGTCAAAGGAAGATCACCACCAATCCTCTCAGGATATTCGACTGCAAAGTCACAACATGCCGGGACCTGGCCGCAGTCTTGCCTAAAATCGGCGACTTCCTCTGTGAAAATTGTCGCTCCCATTTCCAGGCTTTTCTCTTTCACCTCAATTCCTATGGCATCGCTTTTACTGTCGAGCCTCGGTTGGTCCGGGGAATCGATTATTACACGAAGACGACCTTTGAAATCGTGACCTCCCGTCTGGGAGCCCAAGATGCCATCCTCGGCGGCGGTCGGTACGATGAGATGATGAAGGACTTTGGAGGTCCGGACATCTGTGGAATTGGATTTGCCATGGGAATGGAAAGACTGCTGGAGATTGTGCCTGCCTCGGATACGGATCGAAGTTTTCTGTTTGTCGCCTATTTGGGTGAAAGCGCCAAAGAATCGGGGAAACAATTGGCCCGTTACTTCCGTCGACACGGGATCGAAACCCTGATCGAGTACAAGGGCCGGAGTCTGAAAAACCAACTGGCCCGGGCAAACAAACTGGGGGCCACTTGGACTCTGCTTGTGGGGGAAGACGAGGTTACAAAAGGACGGTTCCAGCTCAAGATCATGGACAGCGGGGAACAAAAAGAAGCCTCGGCAGAAGAGATACGGGCCATCATTCAAGAACGCTTGATTTGAAAGAAGCGGGAGTTGAGAAAGGGGAAAAGATGACGGAAGATACCAATCAGGGATGGATGCGCACGGCCTACGGCGGTCAGTTGAGAAAAGACCATGCCCAGCAACATGTCGTCCTCTTCGGCTGGGTCCACAAATTGAGGGATATGGGAAACCTGGTCTTTATCGATCTCCGTGATCGTGAGGGGCTTGTCCAGATTGTTTTCCCTTCCGGGGACAAAGCGCTGCTGGATTTGGCCAAGAAGTTGAAGATGGAATATGTTATAGGGATCAAGGGAACAGTCAAAGAGAGAGGAGAAGAAGCGAAAAATCCAGAGCTTCCCACAGGTGAAGTTGAAGTGATCGCCGAACAGATCAGGGTCCTTAACTCTTCCGAAGTCCCGCCTTTCGTTTTGACCGACCCTCCTCTGGCTTCAGAAGAACTCCGTTTCAAATACAGGTATCTGGATCTCCGCCGTCCAGCCATGCAGCGCAATATGAAGCTCCGCCATCAAGCTTCCCTTTGTCTCCGTAATTTTCTGGCCGGCAATGGTTTCTATGAGATTGAAACTCCTTTTCTCACCAAGTCGACACCGGAGGGGGCCCGTGATTACCTCGTCCCCAGCCGCGAATACAAGGGGAGGTTCTTTGCTCTTCCTCAGTCCCCTCAAATCTTCAAGCAGATTTTGATGATCGCCGGTTTCGAGCGCTACTTCCAAATTGTCCGCTGTTTTCGGGATGAGGATTTGAGGGCGGACCGGCAGCCCGAGTTCACACAGGTCGATATCGAAATGAGTTTCATCGATAGAGAAACCCTCTTTGCCCTCAATGAGGCGATGATGGCCTCGTTGTTCCGGATCATCGGCGTCGAGGTGGCCATCCCTTTTCCGCGCCTTTCCTATAGGGATAGTTTGGACAAATACGGCAGCGACAAACCTGACCTTCGTTTCGGCATGGAAATGAGAAACCTTTCGGATCTGGGCCCGTCTCTCGATTCTGAAGTCATCAATCGGGAGCTGGCCGCGGGGGCGGTTTTAAAGGCTTTGGTGCTTGAAGGGGCAGGGATCTATTCGCGGAAGCAGGTGGACGAATTGAACTTGAGGGCTCAGGAATTGGGAGGCAAAGGGATTATCTGGATCAAAAAGAAGGAGGGACTGAAATCCGCGTTGAAAGTGGCGCAGGGAGGGCTGGAGAGGATTTGGGAGGCCTGCGGCGCTTCTGATAATGACCTGGTTCTTCTTGTGGCCGATAAGCGGCTGAAGGCGGAGAAGGTGCTGGGAGGATTGCGGGAAGATTATATCAGGACCCGGGGTGCGGAGAGTTCTTCTTTCTCTTTTGTTTGGGTGACGGACTTCCCTCTTTTCGAGTGGAGCGGGGAGGAAAAAAGGCTTGTCTCCATGCACCATCCGTTCACCTCTCCTATCGATGAAGATATCGACCTCCTCGAAAAGAGTCCTGAACAGGTCAGGGCCCAGGCTTACGATCTCGTGCTCAATGGAAGTGAAATCGGCGGAGGATCTCTGCGGATACACCGCCAAAAGATCCAGAAAAAAATATTCGACATCCTAGGATTCTCGCCGGCTGAAGCTAAAGAGAAATTCGGCTTTTTCCTGGATGCCCTTCAGTTTGGCACACCGCCCCACGGAGGCATTGCCCTGGGTTTTGACCGGATTGTCATGCATTTAGCGGGGGAGAACTCTATACGGGATGTGATCCCCTTCCCCAAAACAACGAGCTCTTTGTGCCTTATGACCGATTCGCCGTCGACCGTAGACAAAAAACAGCTCGATGAGCTGGGAATCATAATCAAGGACTGACCGTTCCAAAAGGTCACACCCGGCATCCACATCCTTTATTTTTGAGTCTTTCACTTTGTTCGGCGAGTGAGTTGACGAAAGTGGTCTGTCTCGCTTCGCCTACGGCCAGTTTTTGTTCGAGAGGGGAGTGGTGTTTGTAGCCTCTTTTTTGCATTTCTTCGACGAGGGCAGTGTGCCTGGCAAAGAGGGCCCTGTTTTTTCCTATCCATCTTTGGGTTTCGGGATGCTGGGAGTATCCTTTTCGGTTGGAGGTCAGTATGGACCACAGAGCATGCAGCTCGCGGTGCTCGCCAAGCAAGTGATTCCGGCAGAGGCGGGAAGGCGGGAGATCCCAAATCCTCATGACACGCTCACCTCAATCGCTTGGTCTCCATGAAGAGACTTGCTCCCACTGCTAAAAAAGAAAACAGGAAAATTTTCCAGAGAGAGGACATGCCGGCCCTTCCGAGAAACTGAAGAGCTGAGAGAGGGAAGGCTTCCTGGGGAAAGATATAAAAACGCAGGGCGGTGGTGATCAGCGCATAGCCGACAGCGAGGGCGGCTCCAGCCGCTGTGCTCATGAGTATTCTCTTGGGGAGGCGGGCTCCTCCGGCCCAGGCCGTGACCGCCGCCGAAACAAGAAGCGGAGCCCAAAAGACGATCCACCAGATGTTTCCCAGCGAAGGGAGTCGCCCGGTCAGCAGGAAGTGAAGAATCTCTGCAGCGGCCAGAAACACAAGCCCGCCCAGGATGCAGATCGGCAGGTGCCAGGTGCGGGTTTTTAAGCCCGTTCGACGCTGGAAGCGTTCCCTCAACCGCCTGCGGATAGTGAGCGGGTAGTTGAAGAAAAGATCGAACGCGGCATGCTCAAGAAGAGCTCCCCGTTCGCCGAAAACGGGCACGATGTGGACGGCTCCTGTTGCCCAGTGTCCGGCCATGAAGCGGGCGAGGTCGGCATAGCGGTAGGCCATCTGAATGGGAAAAGCCAAATAGCCGATATACTTGAAAAAACTAAGAGCGAAGGCGATCTTGTAGTCTTTAAAATTGCGCTCCCGTAAGACAAGGAAGGTCACATAAAGGCCGCGGACAATGGATCCGGGGGAGATGGGGGTCACCTGGAAGAGGCCCAGGATAAGGCCTGCATGAAGGGAGGCCTCTTGCCAAGAGAGTTCGGGGTGAAGCCTCACATAGATGTAGGCCACGGCCAGTGATACGATTTGTGTGACCGGGAGAGTGCAGACATGAACCGCCATGCTTTTGAGATACTTTTGGATGAAAGGCTCCTTGATCTGGGCGCTGATGCTTGACGCCTCCCCTTCTGTCAAGAGGCCCTCTTTTTGCCCTTCGGCGATCATGTCCCGCATCCACTCTTCCCGCGCCGAGGATTTGAAATACAGCCGAAAGGGACGGACGAAGATATTATCCAGAGACTTGATAAAGGAACGCCGATCCGTGAAAAACCGGTGCAGTCCCGGAGGCAGTAAGGACAGCGGCAGGTGGGTCAAAAACCAAAGAGGATGTTCGGCCAAGCGGATGGCCCGTGCGGCTTCCACCCGGCCCGCCCTGTGCCATTTGATAAGGCGTTCGGCTGCCCAAGCCTTCACAGTCCGCCTGAAGTAATTTAGGCTGGAAAGAACGCGGCCGTAATGACGCCGGATGTCTCTCCTTCCCCAGAGACGGCGGAAAAAGCGGCCCACGAAGGGGATAAGTCCCAACAGAGAGAAAAGAAGAGCCAGAAAAACATTGGCAGAAAGTCTTTCCGTGGTCCGGTCATCGGTGATGTTGCGGATGCGCCAGCTCCGGATGTTTGCTTTCCGGATGGCTGACCAGAGCCGTCGGCTGTAGAGGAGCTTCAGGTGATGATGGGTGATGTCGGGCATGGATTCCCGGTACTCTGTCTCAGTCCGGCGGAGCTCTTCGAGAGCGAGCTCCATCCCGGAAAAGGGGCCCGGATTTTGGTGGATGAAGCGGGTGAGTTTGTCTACATTCCCTCTGTCAAACTGAACGAGACGGCCTCGAAGAATGCCCTTGAGAATCAGCTTGAAGTCCACCGGAGATTGGGGGAAAAATGGAAGAAGGGCCAGACCGGCCCGAAAATCAACGGCGACCAGGCCGCTGCAGGGATCCGGATCGCTTTCGAAACGTTTGAGGGCGTTGGGCTGGCTCTTGCAAGTCCACCATTCATACTGGCGGGCCAGCTCCTCGGCTCCCATGTCGTGCATCAGAGAGACAAGCCGGGCCATAAATCTCTTCTTGCTGAGATATTCAGGAGACCCTCCCTCTGAGTCCTTTTGTCCGTCTTTTTTTCTTGAGCGCGCATCCAGATTGTCGTCGACCTCGAATCGCCACATGCGTCCGTCGATCCATTCGCTGATTTCTCCGCAACTCCCAAGAAAAGGATCAACCAGAGTGGCCAAGATATTCACCACGGCCTTCTCCGTTCCCAGGCGGATTCCTGCTGCCCGGCGGATGAATTTTTGCCACAGTGCTCCCGACCTGGCCGCGGTGGGATTGACTTGAAGAGAAAAAGGGGCTTGAAATCCCAGGGCATAGATCAGGTTGCGGAACAGACGCGCGAAACCCTTAGGGGGAATGAGTATTTTGAGGGCACAGCTCTGTCCGACAGACAATCCTTCGATTGGGCCTTCGGGAGTCTCGAGGGATATAACCCGGGCCTTGTAAACCTGTCCGGCATAGCCGCCTCCGACGGCTTTTTCTATTTTCAGTTTGACTTTTCCCTGTCGGGCCGGGAAAACTCCCTTGATGGCGAAGGTGATTTCCGTCTCGGGATCATAGTGCCTTTCGCGCAGAGGGCGGCCGATATTTTGTGATTTGAAGATCTTTTTGAGATCTTCGATTGTTTTTACCGAGTATTCGATTCCCACACGACGCTCCTTAGCTGATTCCAAACCATTGTCTACTCTTGACTTGACCAGCGGCGTTCTGAAGAGATGCTTATAACAGAGCGTGAAAATGTTGTCAATGAGGCGAGGAGTCGTGCCTGCATCCCCGGGTCCATGAAAGGATGGGATCGGGTTGATTTTCGAGGCCCAATCCACAATAATGTCAGTTATGTTTTTGCGGTAGATAAAATGGAGATGAAGAAAGATACCGGAAAAAAGCAAGGAATACGGAGACATACGGAATGAAAGGAAAAGCCATTGAAATCCATCGTTGAGAATCCCAGTCACGTCGATCAAGTGGACATAATAGTCGGCATCCCGTCTTATAACGAAGCCGATGTGATTGCCTTCCCTGTTCAGATGGCCGATTTGGGACTGCGAAAATATTTTCACAAGAAAAAATCAGTCATCATCAATGTGGACAATCACTCGCCGGACGGGACCAGGGATACTTTTTTGAGCGTTAAAACCCATGTCCCTAAGATTTATGTGTCCACCCCAAAGGGAGTGTTAGGGAAAGGGAACAATTTGAGGAACCTGTTTATCGCGGCGGTCGAGCTTAAAGCCCAGGCCGTTGTCGTCGTCGACGCAGATTTGAAAAGCATCACTCCGGAATGGATCCAGTATTTGGGAGAACCACTTTTTTCTCGTTTCAACTATGTCTGCCCGATCTATGTCCGGCATAAATACGACGGTTCCATCACCAATCATATCGCCTATCCTCTGATGCGAACGCTGTATGGATTGAGGGTGCGCCAGCCCATCGGCGGGGATTTTGGGTTTTCGGGACGAATGGCGCGGGCATTTTTATCGGAAAAGAACTGGAATGAGACAGTTTCCCATTTCGGGATTGACATCTGGATGACAACGATCGCCATCGCCAGGCGTTTCAGAGTGTGTCAGACATTCTTGGGTTCTCCGAAATCCCATCGGGTCAAGGATCCTGCCAAACATCTTGGCCCCATGTTCACCCAGGTCGTTCAGAGTTTTTTCAACTTGATGATCGACTTTGAATACTTCTGGAAGGACCTCTCTGAAAGCAGGCCGAGCAACATCTTCGGATTCGGATTGGGCGTGGACGAGAAACCTCAGGAAGTGCAGGTGGACACCGATGCTCTCCATAAGAGTTTTGTTCAAGGCTTTGATCGTCACGGCGAAATGTGGGAGAAAATCGTTCCCTTGGGGGAGTTTTCACAGATCGAGGAGACGTTGAAAATGGCCAAAGCGGATTTTTATTATCCCAGCGACCTCTGGGCCAGAATCCTCTTTAATTTTGCCATTGCCTACCGGAACAATGAAATCCCTCACAGGGACATCATAGAGGCCATGAAGCCCTTCTATCACTCCCGGATCCTTTCTTTTGTCAACAAAACCGGGCAGATGGGAATCAAGGAATGCGAGGAATACTTTGAGCATATCGTTCGCATATTCGAAGAGGAGAAGAAATACCTCATTCAAAGGTGGGATGAGGACCATAAAAAGCTCAACCACAAGTTATTCTGAGATTGATTGACTTGGATCTCTTCCATTTACTTTTTATAAATACTCCGCTTTGCCCCTCTTTTTGAGCTCCGCGACT
>CBFDBS010000046.1:0-11239 GCA_965603105.1 uncultured bacterium | reverse complement strand
CGATGGTTTTGATTCCATGCTCTTTGGTCAATTTCGTGACGGCTCTCATCATGATGGCCGGTCCGATAGCCACAACCAGGCCGATCTCTGTCCCCTCATCGATGAGCCTTTTCAACTCATCGGTGACAAATCCATGGCGGCCGGCCGTCCCGTCATCCGTGGTGATGAAAAATTCATGGCTGAGATCCCCCATCTCTTTTTCCAGGATGAGCATGTTTTTCGTCCGGGCTCCAATAATGGAGATGATATGATTTCCGACTTCCTGAAAGGCCTTGGTGATCGGATGGACCGGTGCAACGCCGACTCCTCCTCCGATACAGACGACTGTGCCCACCTTGCCGACTTCCGTGGGCGTGCCCAGGGGACCGACGACATCGAGGAAAGTGTCTCCGGTTTCGAACATTTCCATTTTCCGGGTAGCGGTTCCGACAATCTGGACAATCAGAGTTATCACCTTTTTCTCTTTATTCACATCTGAGACAGTGAGAGGCACTCTTTCGGCATAATCGTCAGTGCGGACGACGACAAACTGTCCCGCCTTTACGGATTCGGCCACAATAGGAGTAAAGACTTTAAACAGAGTGATAGAAGGTGCGATGTGTTCCTTCCAAAGGATCTCATTAAGCTGATATTCTTGTTTTTTACTCATGGTTGACTCAACTGCTAAGCTTTTTCGTCCGGGGAAGGTAAACCGAAAAAGTGCTTCCTTCATTCAATCGACTCTGCACCTCGATTCGCCCGAAATGCGAATCCGCAATTTTTTTTGCGATCGTCAGCCCGAGTCCGGTTCCGGCAATTTTCTTCGTTCTGGAATCCTCCACCCGGTAGAAATCTTCAAATATTTTCGAGATGTTCTGGGCGGATATCCCGATGCCTGTATCCCGGACCCGCAAACAGACAAAACTCTTGTCGGCTTCTCCTTCGATAAAAATCGAACCGTTATCGGAATTGTATTTGATGGCATTGTTGATCAAGTTGGTGAAGAGCTTTTCCATATCCTTGATATCGGCCTGGATCGGCGGAAAATTTGGGAGCATGACCTTCATTGAGATTTTCCTTCTGTCGGCCTCAGTTTTGAGAAAGTCCACAATTTTTCCGACAATCTCATCCAGGTGCACCTTTTCCATTTTTTGGGCAATTCGGCCGGATTCCATCCTGTTGATATCCAAAAGATCATTGACTAGGGCTAATAGAGAATGAGCTCTGTCTTTGGCACGTCCGAGCCATTGTTTCCTCTGCGCCTCATCTTCCCCAGCCTCTTCTGAAAGCACCAGTTCCAACCACCCTTCTATTGCAGCGAGTGGAGCCCTCAGCTCATGGGCCACCATCGACACAAATTGCGATTTGATCTTATCGATCTCTTTGAGTGTGGTGATGTCTCTGAGAACGGTTACGGCGCCGAGGATCCGGCCTTCTTCGTCTCTGACAGGGGCGACATTGGCCATAAGAGTGGTTCCTTTATCACCAACTTCCACTTCCCGGCTGATCAGGGAAAAATCAATATCTTCCGAAGACAGAACCTCACGGATCGAATCGACGATGGTTTTGTCTTTGATGTAGTACTCCAGCGCCTCGCCCACGACATCGTTGCTCCTGGATTTAAGCATTTTCACGCTCGATGCGTTCCAGAGCACCAACCGTCCCTCCATGTTCGTCACCAGGACACCATCATCCATACAGCCGATGATGGTCCGCAAGCGGCTCTGTTCATTGGCGAGTTCGAGCAGCTTCTGATCCCTTTCAGCATAAAGCTCTTTAGCTTTAATCCGGAGCCAGCGTTTCTCGAGACCCCGTTTGACCAGAGCGGTGAGGGCATCCGGTGCAAATGGTTTGGGCAGATAATCATAGGCGCCGCGCTTCGTCGACTCCACGGCCGTTTCGATAGTGGCATAGCCTGTGATAACGACAATGATGATCTCAGGATCGATTTGATGCACTTTCTGGATCAAATCCAGGCCGCCCATTCTAGGCATCATGAGATCGACAAGAATCAGATCGTAAGGGCTTTTCTTCACTTTTTGAAAACCGCTGCTGCCGTCCTCCGCCTCATCGACAGCGTAACCTACAGCAGAGAGGGCACGTTTGCACCCCTCGCGAATCCCCATTTCATCATCGACAACCAGTATGCGTGCCTCGGAATTCAATTTATTCCTTCCTTCCAGCGATGAGCTGCTTGACCTTAGAGATAAGAACATCCGGCATCACTGGTTTATTCAGAAAATCATCGGTCTTCATCCAGTATCCATCCTTCTCCATAGAAAAACTAAAGCCAGTGGCCTCGGCTACTGAAGAGATCATCAAGATGGGGATATTTTTGAACAAAGGATCACTTTTAATCTGCTTACTGAAAAAAAATCCTGCATCATGCTTTTCCATCATCAAATCCAGTATGATCAAATCAGGCATATCCGTTCGAACGCGTTCGATCCCTTCTTTGCTGTTGGTGGCTGTCAGAACTTCATACCCGTGTTTTTTCAAAACAGCTTTATGAAGCTCTAAAAAATCAAGGTCATCATCAACCAATAAGATCTTCTCTTTGGATTTCAACATCTTGCCTTCCCTCCGTGGATTTCTGGCCGTTGAGGCTAATTTCTCCGTCCATCCATTCTTCCTTATCGAGTACAGGAAAATTAATAAAAAAAGCTGTCCCCTGTCCGACCTGGCTTTCGACATGGACCGTCCCTTTGTGTTTAGCTATGATTCCGTAGACAATAGCCAGACCGAGTCCCGTGCCTTTCTCTTTTGTCGTGAAGAAGGGATCGAAGAGCCGGGGAAGATGCTCCTTGGCTATTCCTCTTCCCGTATCTCTGATTTGGATTTCCAGTTCATTCCCCCTGCTGTGTGATTGACTTTTTATCGTCAGAATCCCCTTGCCCTCCATAGCCTGAGCACCGTTGAGGATGATATTCAAGAACACCTGTTTGAGGAGATCGGGATCGGCAAAGCTGGACGGGAGAGAAGAATCCAGCTGTTTCTGCACTTCAATTTCCCGGAAAAGGACTCGCTTCTCCAGCAAGGACAACGCCTCCTCCAAAATGCTGTTGACATTGATGAACCCGGGCTTCAATTTCGTTTCGCGTGAGAAGCTCAATAAATCCTTGACGATTTTCGCCGCGCGTTCCGCTTCTTTCAGGATGAGGTCGATATCTTTGGCCCATTTTTCATTATGAGCAAGTTCTTTTTTTAGAAATTGACCAAAGAGCATGATTGTCCCCATGGGATTATTCAACTCATGAGCGACTCCTGCCGCCAATTGACCCAGCGATGCCATCTTTTCCGTTTGGATGAGCTGTTTCTGCGCCTTCTCCAGTTCCTGATGAGAGCTTTTCAACTGCTCATGTGATTTTTCCAGCTTCACATACAGGCTGCGCGACCGGCTTAAGAGATAATCCATGCACATCTCCATTTCCGCCAATCCCTGGACAACGGCGATGGCTTTCTCCCGGCAGGAATTGTATCCGCAGCTGCCGCAGTCCAGATTTTGCTTTGGAGAAGTCTTTCTCATTTTTCGCAGGACCGCTTGGATTTCTTCTTCGGCCGGCAAAGGAAGCGAGACATCATGAGCTTCAAAGCGTCTTCTCAAATCGAGCGATTCCAGCATTTCTCTTTCAGCTTCGTGTTCACTTCGTTTCTCGGCCAGCTGTGATTTGACGAAATCGACGACAATCTGCTTCCGGCTCGGGCCGGAGATATTTTTATCCGCGATGGGCCCATCGATACAGCCGTGGCAAAAAAGAAGGTCTAAAAATTGGGAGCGAATCGTCCCGTTCTGCAGCTGATGAAGGGCACGGATCGCTCTTGCTGGCCCGGCCACGATGATATGATTCTGGTTGAGCAAATCCTGGTCAAGACCGATGCATTTCGACATCCCCCCGGAAACGCTCAGAATGCGTCCCAGTCCGGCCTTAGGGCCGTCAAATTCCGAAGGTTCCTGCGCCTGACGATCGATCCCCTTTTTTTCCAGCGCCTTAATAAGGTCGTGGTAGGTCAGCACATAATCCACGACGCCCTGGGTATGCCGGCTTTGCCGCTCCCGAATCCTGGCTATGCACGAACCAATAAAGACAACTTTTTTATCGTTCCCCCTCAACTTCTTCACGGCCATACCCGCAGCGATCATCGGAGAGACCACAGGGACCAGCCTGTCGACAAGTTCTGGAAAAAACCTCTCGATATACCCCACCAGCGATGGACAGAATGAGGAAATATAAGAACCTGTCGGATTTTCGGAAAGCCATTTTCGGTATTCCTGAGTCACCAGGTCTCCGCCAATAGCCGATTCCCAAACCTCTTGAAAGCCTAGCTTCTTTAGAGAAGTGACCAGCTGTCCGGGACTTCCCACATCCAGAACGGCCGGAAAGGTGGGATCCAGAAGGGCAATGACTTTTTCTCCCGATTCCAGCAGCCGCAGGGCATCATCGATCCCGGTGCGGGCGATGAAAGCTCCATGGGGACAATGTTTGTAACAAGAGCCGCAGAGAACACATCGGCTCTCACTCCTTACAACCCGACCTTTGTCGATTTTCAGGGCATTACTGGGGCAGTCTCGTATACAGCGTCTACAACGACGGCACTTTTTTTCATCAATGTTTAAAAGATTCATCGAATTCGAGAGACATCAACTCTTTTTCTTTGAGGTCAATCTTTCGATTTCATCGATGAAAATTTTTGGACTGACGGGCTTATCGAGAAGGACATCTGCGCCGCTGACTTTTAACACTTCCTCATTAGAGGAAAATTCCAATCCCGTCTGGGCACCGATGGATGTCAAAAGCATCACCGGTAGATCTTTATGTATTTTTTTTATTTTTTCACTCGCCTTGAATCCCGAATCAAACTGCTCCATCATGACATCCAGAACAACAATATCCGGTTGAACTTCTTCTAATCTCTCAATAGCTTCTTTTGAACTCTGGGCGGTGAAAACCTCATAGCCTCTGTTTTCCAGTACTGCGCTGTGCATTTCAAGGAAATCTGTATCATCATCGATGAGGAATACTTTTTTGGGCTTTTTCGTTTCTGAGTCTTTCGCTTTTTTCGAAACCAGTTTTAGTATCTTTCTAAGGCTCTCTTGATCTTCGATGGAATCTTCAACTTTAGACACCAGCTTTTCCCCTTCATAATACTGGTATTCAATTTTGCAGCCGCACTGCACATGACAACGGAAAATCTGCTGCATGACATCTTCGTTTTCTGTGATCTCCAGCTTTTTCCCCTCGAAATACGGACAGGCCGTCCATTCTCCGGGACTAATCATTTCCTGAAGCTCGGGGCAGTAAACTTGGATGAAAGGTTTTGATTTGTTTAGCATGATTCCATACTCCTGTTATATGATGATTGACAAAGAATGAATCATTAAAGCCTTTTAAAGGCTAGTGATAGTTGAGCCGGTTGTGCCCAAGGCGAATAAGGTTTTCACTCTGAGGCAACACAACTCTTTCTAACTGCTAATTTTACAACAAACCGTGAGGTCTTTCAATACTCCAATGCGAAGTAAATAATTGGGGACAGGCCCCAATTTCTTGAAGAGTCTAGAGTTTTACCGTTCGAGCACAGCGATAGGCACAGAAGGGCCGAATCCTCCGTAATACATGATGTAGTAAAGCTTCCATCCATCATTGGCATATTGATTCAAGTCTTTTTCAATCTGTTCGACACTGTCTTTAAACTGGATAACCTTGTATTTAGCATAATTTTTTTGGGCAAATGTTTCTTTTGGAAAAGCAAAAAGCGACTTCAGAAAAAAGACTATGACAAGAATGAAAATCACATTGATCAGAATTTTGTTGGATTTACTGAATTTCATAGTTCCCCTCCCTTAAGGCAAAAGTTTTTATACTCTTTAAAAAATATGTTCAGAGATTTAAAAAGTCAAATGAGAAAAAATCGGGGCCTGTCCCCAATTATAATCTTGTTCGTAAACGAACAGGGTTTGTTTCAGAAGCGGACAATTCCGAATTGTGCCGGGCGTTGGTGGACAGCACATTCCCTGGAAGTTTTGAATGGCACGGAACATGCATACATAGATTGCGATAGTAACTTCGCTTATAAGACTTATCATGGAACCAAAAACATTAATGACTGAAAATTGACGGAAGCTGGAGGACACATGTTCAATCTGGAAAAATCCATCAGAGACTGGAAAAAGAGCCTGCGCAAATTCGATATCTTTGAGGACGGGCTCATAGCCGATATCGAGCTTCATCTCCGGGACGAGTACGATGCCCAGAGAAAAGCGGGATTGGACGAGGAGACCGCCTTCCGGGCTGCCGCTGCCCAAGTCGGAACGGCGGAAAGCCTATCCAACGAATACAACAAAAATCGGCTTGTCAAACTCAACCGCCGCTCTCCCCTGCGTCCCGCCCGGTTCATGCCGGCTCTGCTCTGGAACACCATCAAGATGATCCTCCGAAAAATCAAACGCCAGAAAGGCTATTCCTTTATCAACATCACCGGAATGGGCGTTGGTATGGCCTGCTGCATCCTCATGGTTCTTTATATCCAGTCCGAGCTGAACTTTGACAATTTCCATGAACAAGCCGACCGGATTTACGTCCTGGGAGTGAATTCAGAGCGCGATGGATACGAATTCAGAGGAACGAGTAGTAATGCGACAGCCGCCGAAGCTCTGCAAAATGAATACTCGGAGGTCGCTCAGGCGGTGCGCTATGGCTATAAATCAGGCACAACATTCAGATATGAAAATAAATCCTTCACTTTGTACCCCGTCCTGTATGCCGACCAAAATGTCTTTGAAGTCTTTTCATGGCCAATGACTCTTGGAGATCCGGGCACGGCGCTGTCCGCACCCCATACTATCGTTCTCACAGAAGGCGTAGCCGAAAAATGTTTCGGCAATGCGAATCCTTTGGGTAAGATTCTTGACTTCGGTGAAAATGAAACGTTTGTGGTGACAGGTGTCGTCAAAGATGTCCCGGATAACTCTTCGATCAGCTTTGACGCCCTCTGTTCGTTCAAGACACTCTATACACCAGTGCCGCTGTCACGAATGCTGACCGAGTGGCTGTCACACAATTTCACGACATATCTGCTTTTGGAGGAGGGAGTTCAACCCGGAGATTTGGAACAAAAATTCCCGGCTTTTCTCGAGAGATTCGCAGGAGATGATATGAGAGAAAGGGGGGCGATAGAATCCTATTTTCTTCATCCTCTCAGGCAGCTCTATCTAAATCCTCCCTGGACATCTCGAGGCCCCATCTTCTATGTCTATATTTTCTCTATCGTGGCCGTCTTGGTTCTGCTCATTGCCTGTTTCAACTTCATGAATTTATCGACGGCCCGTTCAGCGACCCGTGCACATGAAGTAGGCATACGGAAAGTTCTGGGCGCTTCAAGAAAAAGTCTTATCAACCAATTTTTTTCCGAATCGCTGTTTTTCAGTTTTGTATCCCTGCTGCTGGCGGTCGTTCTCGTTCAGTTGATGCTGCCCTCAATCAACTCATTGACCGGAAGGACACTGAGACTCAGTGGGGATGAATTTCCCTGGTTGATACCCGGTTTCATTCTGCTGACACTTGTTGTCGGCTTGGCCGCCGGAAGCTACCCGGCACTTCTTCTTTCTCGGTTCAGGCCCGCTAAAGTGCTGAGAGGAAAATTGAGCTCAGATAGATCCAACTTTAAAATAAGGCGCGGCCTGGTAGTATTGCAGTTCGTCATTTCCATTACTTTGGTGATCAGCACCTTCATTATCGTCCGGCAGCTGCTATATCTACAGGGAAAGGATGTTGGCTTCGACAAGGAAAATGTTGTGGTGATTCCAGCCGGAAACCGTGAAGTCCGGGAATCCCTGGAGGTGGTCAAAGACACTTTCGGAAAAAGCCCAAACATTATCAGTGTGGCGGCCTCATCGACTGTCCCCGGATGGGGTTTTCCGAATAACATTAAAATTCCTGAAGGATACGCGAAATCGGACGCTGTTCTAATGGACGAGATCAATGCCGACTATGAATTTTTGCCGACCATGGGTATAGAATTGACGGCCGGCAGGAACTTCTCGCGGGAATTCGGGACGGATGAGTCGGTTTCGATTCTCATCAATGAAACGGCAGCCAAACAATTCGGCTGGGACAATCCGCTGGGCAAAACAATTCAATCCCTGGATCCCACTAAGCCCGGCAACCAATATAAAAAGATGACCGTCATCGGTGTCGTTAATGATTTCCACCTCCGCAATCTGAACAGTGAAATTCAACCGGTTTTTATTGGTTGTGATCCCGATCATCCGGGTTCATACAATTATTTGGATGTGATTTCGGTAAGAATCAAACCGGATGATATAGCAGGCACCCTGGAATTTTTAAAAAACCAATGGGCAACCATTTTTCCCAATCTACCCTTTCAATATTACTTCCAGGATGACATTTTTGAACAGCAGTTCAGCCAAATTGAGCGATCCAGAAGAATTTTCTCTTATTTTTCATTTCTGGCTATTTTTATCGCCTGTCTCGGTCTTTACGGGATGGCCTCATTTTCGGCCGTGCAGCGCACCAAAGAGATCGGCATCCGTAAAGTGCTGGGAAGCACAACAACCGGGATTGTCGCCTTGCTGGGCAAAGAGCTTATCGTGCTCATTTTGATGGCCAACCTTGTGGCCTGGCCGCTGTCCTTTTTGGTGATGAAACGATGGATCCAAAATTTTCCCTACAGAGCGGATATCGGCATCGCAGCTTTTTTTGGCTCCTCAATAATTGTTCTGTTCATCGGTATTATGACTGTATCTTATCAAGCCATCAGAGCAGCCTTAGCCAATCCGGTGAAGTCTTTGCGCTATGAATGATCAATCGGGTGAAATAATTGGGGACAGGCCCTAATTTTTCAATTTTTGTCGCCGGAGCCGATCATTTCTTGATATAATTATTATTTAAAATCATCGACAGAGGGATAATCATGGAAAAACATTCAAAAATTCTCGCCTTAATGTTTATATGCTGGTTTCTTTTCTCACTTGTCCTGCCAGCTTCCACCCAGGACCTGGGCGAAGAAGACAAGGTCTGGAACGCATTTACAGCCTGGATCAAAACAAGTCCCGAGGAAGCTTCGTTCGAGGCTTACGGCAAAAAACTGTCTGAAGACGGCCTGTCCCAATCCGAGATCCAGCAGCAATTGGAAATGATTCGCAAAATCCTCACCGAACATCCGGAGAAAGGAGTCGAACTGACCTACGACCGCATCTTTTCCAAGCCCCTCACCGGGGATGCGGAAAAAGACGGCTTCACGTCGACACCGAGCGTTTTTTTGGTCGAATCCATAAAAAAATTGAATCCAGGTTTGGCACTGGACGTTGGCGCCGGGCAGGGACGCAACTCCGTCTGGTTGGCTCAACAGGGATGGGAGGTTACCGCCATCGACATTTCCGGAGCCGGATTGGCCGCCGCCTCAGCCAATGCCGAAAAGGCCGGCGTTCACATTTCGACTGTAAAGACATCCTATGAGGACTACGACTTTGGTGTCGAACAGTGGGACCTCATCGTCATGATCCTCTCCTGGGCACCCGTCGCCGACCCGGATTTTGTAGCCAAGTTGAGTGCCGCGCTCCGGCCGGGCGGCGCAGTCATCTTCGAGCACGTTCTCGAAACTCCAAAACAGAAATTCCCCAAAGTTGTCCAGTCGCTGCCTCCCAATGCTCTGCTCGCACACTTCAGCGGCTTTGTCATCCAATATTATGAGGAAGGAGTCTGGTTAGGAGACTGGGGCGGTCCTCCTGCGGATCTTGTCCGGATGATCGCTAAAAAAATTGGGGACAGGCCCTAATTATTTTAAATGGTGATAAAATTGGGGCCTGTCCCCAATTTCCCACCGGAGCAAGGAGTCGACACAATTAAGAATTCTTAAGCTCCCCTTCATCCCGATTTAAACATTAATCTGCTATAATTTTTATTGTTTACAAGAATAATGGAAAATCATATGCACTTTTACCGGTCCTCATCTGAAATGTCCAGGGTGCCTAAAGGAGATGTCATTTGTTAAAGAAAAACACTTTTTTCCCTCTCTTTTTTGTTTTGATATGTTTGATTTCGGTTTCAAACCTCCTCTCTCAGGAGGAACCGTTCGATATCGAAGAGCTGAAAAAGGACGCCCCGAAAGTGTTTATCGACTGCGAGCGGTGCGACATCGACTATATCCGCACAGAGATCACTTTCGTCAATTATGTCTGGGACCGGAAAGAAGCGGATGTCCATATTCTTATCACGCTTCAAAATACGGGGAGTGGAGGCCGAGAATACACCATCGCCCTCATCGGCCTGAAGGAATACGAAAATCTGCAGAACTCTTTGAAGTACTTCTCGAGCCCGACGGAGACGAGCGATGAAATCAGGGAAGGACTGGTCCAGACATTAAAATTGGGCCTTGGCCCCTACGTTGCCCGGACTCCAATGGCCAAGGGCGTTGCCCTTCGTCTTATACAATCGGTCAAACCCACTGCTGTGGAAGACAAGTGGAATTTCTGGGTGTTCAACATCAGCGCCAGCAGCGAAATGAGCGGAGAAGAGCAGAGGGGATCGACCGATTACTCAGGCAATCTCTCCGCCAACCGGGTCACACTCGCTTCGAAGCTGAGGATGGGACTGGACATCGACTACAGCAAAGACTCATACGATGTGGATAGCAAAACCATCTCCAAAATATCGGAAAGCAGAGATTTCGACGGTCTGTACGTGAAAAGCCTGACCGATCACTGGTCGCTCGGAGGCTGGGTGTCAGCGTCCTCGTCAACTTACAGGAACATCGATTTTTCTTACTCTTTTCATCCGGCTCTCGAATATAATGTCTTCCCCTACTCAGAATCCACCCGGCGCCAACTCCGCATCCTGTACAGGATAGGCTATGGCCACTACAAGTACAAGGAAGCAACCGTGTACGAGAAAACCTCGGAACATCTCTTCAATGAATCCCTGTCCGTCACACTGGAATTGAACGAGCCCTGGGGAACCGCTGAATTTTCACTGGAAGGCTCCCATTATTTCCACGATTTCAGCAAGAACCGGATAGAAACGTCGGCCGAGCTCAGGCTGCGGATTTACAAAGGCCTCTCTTTGGATCTGGAAGGACGGTATTCGGCTATTCATGACCAGCTCAATCTGCGCTTAGGGGATGCCACCCTGGAAGAAATACTGCTGCGTCAAAGAGAGCTCTCATCCGAATACAGCTTCTCATTCGATGTCGGCCTGAGCTACCGCTTCGGATCCGTCTTCAGCAATGTCGTCAATCCCCGATTCGG
>CBFDBS010000045.1:0-11245 GCA_965603105.1 uncultured bacterium | reverse complement strand
AGTGGTTACAGTGCTCAAAAACAGGGCAAGAATAATTTTTTCAATCGAATGTCTCGGCATCTTTCCCTCCTTTGTCCAAATTGTTTTCTTCGGAAAACCGAATTTGAAGGACGACTTCTTTTTCCTGTGCCTCGCTTAGAAGACGAAACTTGACCTCATCATCCCATGTGAACATGGAAAGATAGATCCTCAATTCATTGATGCTGAAAAAAGACAATCCATCGACGTTAAGCACCACATCTCCTTTTTTGAAATCCTGTCCCAAAGCCACTCCATCGATAGGATCACGGTCGATCACCAGGTTTTCCAAACCATCGAAGTGTTTAAAACTCAATCCAAAGGAGGGATAAGCAGGTTTCACTTCTTCTGGAAGGCCCCACACATAGTCGGCAAGACTGCAGGAAACATCCACCGCTCCGACTTCGCTTTCGACTTCCAAACAGACAACCGTCTTGAACGGCGTGCCCGTCTTTTCAAAAACACGCCAGTTGATTCCTAAATTGTAGAGCAGATGACCCGATCCGGCCAAGACCACCATCCGCCTTCCATCTTTTGCGGAGTTGTGGACGGCATAATGAGCCATCACTTCATCCCAGGCGGCCTGAGCTCTATAGAGGCCTTCGAACATCATTTCCAATCCATGACCCTGCATTTGGGGCGGAAGATCGGTTGATTCGAAGATTGTCCGTATGAGCTTTTTATGATCCTCGTTGGACAGGTCGGGCTCAGGAGCCGTCTTTTTATCTTCATCGCTCAGGGCTTCCCATCCTTTCATACGGATGGCTGTGATCAGCTCGCGTGGAACGTTCAAGGCATAAACTGGAATTCTATTGGCTTTGGCAAACTCGAGGATTTTGGCGTAGTAGGCGAAATTGAAGTTCCAGGTGACGTACCATTCCGCCTCCCGGATGAATTCTTCTGCAGTCAGGAGTCCCAAACTCCATTTATTTAAAACCTCCTGGAGGGTGACCGGAAACATTTCGAGTCCTAAACACAGATGGCTGTCCTGTTCGTAGAGGGCGCGTAAAACATCCAACTGGATGTCATGCATGGGCAGACTGTTGTGTGTCTCCCCCACATAGACAAAACGGCTGTCACTCATTTCCTCTATCATTTGCGAAAAAGACAGAGCCTTGCCCTCAACACAAGAGGAGATGACACCGGGGGCAACAGCCGTCGTTTTGTCTTTGAGGCCGGCCTTTCCGATACTGAGGCGGAGGACTTTATCTTCTTGGTCTTCTCCGCGGGCGGCAAGAGCAAAAATAACCGCCAGACATACACAGAATCCTCGTTTGAAGCTCATCCCGAACCTCCTTGGAATGGAATATCATACCCTAACATCATCCAGCCAGTGGAAAATCAGCCCTCGATTTTTTCCTTTCGAAAATCAGGATTTCAGGCGACTGAGAGGCAAGTGAAGTCATCTTGCCGAGCATGTTCAATGATATGTTGCTATTCTTCTTCCGGTCTGACTCGACCTTCTTTAACGGCCTCGTTGATTATTTTCTGCTGAAGCTGTCCCGGAACCTCCTCATAGTGAGAAAATTCCATCAAAAATGATCCTCTTCCTCCGGTTATGGATGTCAAGGTGGGTTCGAAATCCAGCATTTCGGCCATGGGCACGACTGCTTTGATGATCCGCATGTTACCTTTCTGCTCCATTCCCTGCACTTTTCCCCTGCGTCCGTTGAGGTTTCCCATGATGTCTCCCATGAATGTCTCGGGTGTGTAGATTTCGGCTGACATGAGGGGCTCGAGGATCGTGGGTTTGGCTGCTTTCATTCCCTTTTTGAAAGCCATGGATGCGGCGATCTTAAAGGCGATATCCGAAGAATCGACATCATGGTAAGATCCGTCATAAAGAATAACTTTAAAATCTATGACCGGATAGCCGGCGACAACGCCCTTGCTGCGTGCTTCCAGAATTCCCTTTTCGATGGAAGGGATATAGTTTCTGGGAATGGATCCGCCGAATATTTTGTCTTCAAATACAAAATCCTCTCCTTTGGGAAGAGGTTCCATCTTGATCAAAACATCACCATACTGACCGCGACCTCCAGTCTGCTTCTTGTATTTCCCCTGCACATCCGACTTTCCTTTTATCGTTTCTTTGTACGGAATCTTCGGCGGCTTGAGTTCGACATCGACATTGAATCTTTTCTTCAGGCGGTTGGTGACAATTTCCACATGTAGCTGTCCGTTTCCGGAAATAATCAGTTCATTCGTCTCGGAATCCCGCTCTATCCTCGCCGTGGGATCTTCATCGATAATGCGGTGGACAGCCTGAGAGATCCTATCTTCATCCGCGCGGGTTTTGGGCTGAATGGCAAAAGAAATCGACGGCTCCGGAAATTTGATCGAAGCGTAGAGGATGTTGGCTCCCTTCGCGCAGAGGGTGTCTCCCGTTGTAGTATCTTTGAGCTTAGCCGTGGCGACGATGTCACCCGCCTTGGCCTGACCTGCCGGAATCTGTTCTTTTCCTTGAAGGAAAAAGAGTCCTCCCAGTTTTTCGGTCGAATCTTTTCTAGGATTGACAACCGCGGTATCCGGATTCACCTTCCCTGAAAACACCCTCATAACAGAGATCCGCCCTGTGTAGGGATCGGAGATGGTCTTGAAAACCAGGGCAGAAAAAGGTTCGTCAATGGACGGTTTGACAGCGCCCTCTTCTCCCTTTATTTCGTCTTTTAAAAGAGGCGATGGAAAAAAGTTGACCACCCCGTCCAGAAGGGGTTGAATACCGATGTTGGCAAGTGCAGAGGTTACAAAAATCGGGAAAAATTGCCTCTCAGTAATACTCTTTTGCAAACCGCTGATCAGTTCCTCTGTTGAAAGCGTCCCGTTTTCAAAATATTTTTCCATCAGTTGCTCATCATTCTCGGCCACCATTTCAATCAATTCTTCTACCTTCTTGGTGGCTTCCTTCTTTAGGTCATCGGGAATGTCTATTTCTTTTATCGTTCCGCTTTCATTCTTTTCAAATTCATAAGCTTTCTGGCTGATGAGATCCACGACTCCCCGAAAATTCGCTTCAGAACCGATGGGGATCTGGATGGGAACGGCTTTTCTTCCAAAAGACTGGTGAATGGATTCCAGTGTGCGTTCATAATTGGAATTCTCTCTGTCGAGTTTATTGATGATGAAGATACTGGGAAGCCCAAACTCCTCAAAGATGTCCCAGGCTTTTTCGGTCCCGACCTCAACACCCGAGACTCCGCAGACCACTAGAGCTCCAGCGTCCACAGCCCTCAGGCTGGCACGAGTATCCCACAGGAAGTTCGTGTATCCGGGACAATCGATGATGTTCAGCTTGTGATCTTTCCACTCGAGGTGACACACGGCTGAGTTGATGGAGATGGCCCGATCGATTTCGTCCGGATCATAGTCAGTGACCGTATTCCCCTTATCCACTTTTGTCAGTCTTGTCGTGGCTCTGGCATCAAAAAGAAGAGCAGCCGTCAGGGTCGTTTTTCCTGATGAACCATGGCCGACAACAGCGATATTTCTGATCTTTTCTGCAGGATAGTCTTTCATCTTCAAGCCTCCAAGGATAGATAATTCTCATCTCGTCTGCTTTTCTCGAATCTAATTTCGGCAAAAAAGTGCAACGGTTATCATACACCATATTTTGCCTTATTCTCAAGAGAAAAATAGTAGAAAGAAGGATGCTTAAATGAAGTTGGGATGATGGAAGGGATTATTCTGAAATGGATTCGAGGAAGGAGGACAGATCGGCTGCCAGGGGAGAGCAGAATTCCATCCTTTCCCATGTATCAGGGTGAGTGAAAGCCAGACGGTAGGCATGAAGAAAAAGCCGGGAAGTTTGCCTTGTGGATTTAAGCCGCCCGTAGCGGGGATCTCCGACTATAGGATGGCCTGAAGCGGCCATGTGAACTCTTATTTGATGGGTTCTCCCCGTCACAGGTTTGATTTCGAGCAGAGTCCATTCCTCCAGCTGTTGGAGGACTTCAAAATAGGTTTCGGCCTCTCGGGGCTTTTTTGTTTTTACGGACATGCGGGCACCGTGTTTGATGTGCCGTCCGATGGGCCAAGAGAATTTTCCTGTTTTTTGAGGCATCTTCCCCCAAACAAGCCCGAGATAGACCTTTTCCACTTCTCGTTTTCTGAATTGACGCTGGAGCTCGACATAGGCAGGGAGTGTTTTGGCCACGACCATAATTCCCGAAGTTTCCTTGTCCAAGCGATGGACGATTCCAGATCTTTCTTTGGGTCCCACACCTTTCAATTCCGGGATATGAAAGAGGAGTGCATTGACCAGGGTGTTCTTTTTATGTCCGGCCCCGGGATGGACAACCTGGCCGGAGGGCTTGTCCACGACCGCGATGTGTTCATCCTGGTAGAGGAAAACAACAGGCAAGGCCTCAGGCTGGAAATCCTCAGGTTCGGGTGCACCAAGATCAACGGCAACGGCTTCCCCCTCCCTTAAACGGTAACTGGCTTTTCTGCTCTGGCCATCCACTGTGATGCGCCCCTCATTGATCATCTTCTGGATTTGAGAGCGGCTGAAATGACGGAACTTCTGCGAGAGAAAAACATCCAGACGCTGCAATGGACCGGCTTCGGGAAGAACAGGAAACGTCTGATTAGGCACGTTTTTTTTGTTTTTTTCTGAGAAAAAGAAGTAACAACACCCCGCCAATCAAAGCCACCAAGGAAAACAGCTGCGGATAAGAAAGGCTCAAATAAGGGGACGGATTTTTTATGAGGAAAACTTTCGGATCATGATCGCCCCTGAAAAATTCTACAAAATAACGAATGATTCCATAGTTGATCAAGTAAAAAGAAATGACTTGCCCGTCGAACCGCTTCTTTTTGAGGATGAAAAAGAGGATGAGGAAGTTCGATAAATTCAAAAATGCCTCATAGAGCTGTGCCGGATGGAGCATCCTGTCTAGAGGAATTCCGGTCAGGTTGTGGGCGTATTCGCTGTGAAAAATCACTCCCCAGGGCAGAGAGCATTCATCTCCGAAACAGCAGCCCGCGCTGAAACAACCGATGCGCCCGAAACCGTGCCCGAGCGCCAGGGCCGGAGCGACGATGTCAGCGGTTTTCCAGGCCGGGATCTTGTTCCGGTGGAAATACCAGAGGGCAAAGACAAAACCGAAGGCCAGTCCTCCCTGGAAAACGCCTCCCGACCGAGCCAAACTTAAAAGCTGTTTGGGATTCTGAATGTAGTAGGAAAAATCTCCAAAAAAAAGGACCAGTTTTGCTCCCAGCAGAGCGATTAGAACGGTATAAAACGCCATATCGACAAGCTTGGGTGCAGGGAGCTTCTGTTTTTTCGCCTGGACAAAAAGGAACCAAAGCCCTAAAGCGACACCAAGAGCCATCATAAAACCATAGGTGTGAATGGTGATGGGACCGATTTTTATAAGGATGGGGAGCATTGCGGACCTCTTTTAAAGAAAAAGATGAAAGCCAGGAGAACAGCACCTGAGCTGATGCACATATCGGCAACATTGAATGTCGGCCAATGCCAGCCCCAAAAGGAAATATCCAAGAAATCGATGACGAATCCTCTGCTGAAACGATCCACCTGATTGCCGAGCGCTCCGGCCAGAATAAGGGCCAAAGAAAAATTCATGAATCTATCGGAGACCGGAGTTTTTAGAAAATAATAGAGCACAAAACCCAAAGCAATCAGGGATGACACTTTTAAAAGAAAAGGAATCAAAGAGCTGTTCGAGTGAGAAAAGAATCCAAAGATAGCTCCTTTATTGTGGATATGGATGATTTTAAAGAAACCAGGGATGACATCTACAGAACCGTAGTGGACGATGTTTTTGGCGACAAAATATTTGGTGAGTTGATCCAGCGCCAGCAAAAAAGGGATGAATATGAAGAAGGCGGATTTCTTTTTCATCGAGGGAGTCCTTCAACCACGGATCGGCATCTCTGGCAAAAGAGGGGGTATTCCTTGTCAGCCCCTACAGAAGTGGAATAGTTCCAGCATCTATGGCACTTTTCTCCGGCGGCCTTGCTGACACTTGCCTTCAGCTCATGATTTGAGGTTGAGACAAAAGTCACTTCTGAAACGATAAACAGAGAGGACAATTCTTTCTCATATTTCTTCAAAAGTTTTTCTGACTTTTCAGGAACCTCGAGATTTACGCTCGCTTCCAAAGAGTTGCCCACGAGTTTTTTCTCACGGGCGATTTCCAATTCTTTAAGAACTGTCTCTCGCAGGTCGACCAGATTTTCCCACTCTTGAAATTCAGGCAAATCAAGCCAGGTTTCTTCGAAACGAGGGAACGATTCGAGATGGACGGAAGCGGATTGATTGGAATGTTTAGGCAGAGCCTCCCAGGCCTCCTCTGTTGTGAAGGGCAGAAGAGGAGCCAACATGACCAAAGTCGTTTTTAAAATCCTGAAAAGAGCCGTTTGAGCCGATTTCCTCTTTAAAGACTCTTTAGAGGAACAATAAAGCCGGTCTTTGAGAACGTCCAGGTAAAGTGAACTCAACTCGATGGTGAAGAAATTATAGACCGTGTGATAGATGACATGATATTCGAACGCTTCATACGACTTCAAAATTTTCTTCCCCATTCGAGAACATTTTTCGAGAATCCACCTGTCAAACTCCACCATTTCCTGGGCGGAGACCTCATCTCTATCTGGGGAAAAGTCATTGAGATTCCCCAGGATGAACCTCCAGGTGTTTCTGATTTTCCGGTAGGCCTCGGCCAGTCTTTGGAGAGTTTCCTGACTGAACCGTGCATCCTCCTTGAAGTTAAGCATCGCCACCCAGAGCCTCAGGATTTCAGCCCCGTTCTTGGAAATGATCTCCTCGGGCATAATGATATTCCCCAGGGACTTGGACATGCCTTTCCCCTGCTCGTCTAGAACAAATCCGTGGGTGATGCAGGTTTTATAGGGAGACGAACCCTTGGCGGCGACTCCGATCAGCAGAGAACTGTTGAACCAGCCCCGGTATTGGTCATGGCCTTCGATGTAGATATCGGCCGGCCAAGTGAGATTGCTGTGTCTTCCCAGAACATTGTGGCTGGCTCCGGATTCAAACCAGACATCCAGAATATTGTTTTCCTTTTCGAACTCTGTGGCTTGACACTCCGGACAATGCACATCAGAGGGGAGAAGGTCTTTAGCAGGCTTGAGATACCAGGCGTTGGAGCCTTCCTGAGCAAAGATATCGGCGATATTTCTGGTAATCTCTTCGTTGGCCAATATGTGTCCACAGTCACGGCAGTTGAAGGCGGGGATGGGAACACCCCAAGACCTCTGTCGAGAAATGCACCAGTCCGGTCTCGCTTCGACCATACCTGTCATCCGTTCCTCTCCCCAAGGCGGTATCCAGTCGACATTTTTGATCTCGTCCAGTGTCTTTTGCCGGAGATCAGCGGCCTCCATGGAGATGAACCACTGTGCCGTCGCCCGAAAGATGACCGGGTTTTGGCACCGCCAACAATGGGGATAGGAATGTACAACTTCATCCGTTTTCAATAGGGATCCATCTTTGCCCATATCTTCGGTGATGATTTTATTGGCATCAAAAACATTTAAACCGGCGTATTTTTCAACTTGAGAGGTGAATTTGCCTTCACTGTCGACAGGAGTGTAGACATCGAGGTCGTACTCAATACCAGTCATGTAATCTTCCTGGCCGTGCCCAGGAGCTGTATGCACTGCCCCGGTCCCCTGGTCAAGAGTCACATAGTCGGCAAGGACAAAAACTGATTCTCGTTCAATGAAAGGATGCCTGGCTTTCAATCCCTCCATTTCTTTACCTGAAAAGGTCGATAATATCCGTGGATTTTCAAGATTCAATTCTTGAGCCAGCGAGGGAATCAATCGTTTTGCCGCGATGTATGCCTCTTTTCCGGCTTCAAACGCCGCGTATTCGTACTCGGGGTGGAAGGCGATTGCCAGATTAGCCGGAAGTGTCCAAGGAGTTGTCGTCCAAATCAATACGGAAACAGTTTTGTCCTTCAAGGCAGGGAACTTCTCTGAGAGATCGGAAATCAAAGTGAATTTCACATAAATGGAGGGGGATTTATGGTCTTTGTATTCAATCTCGGCCTCAGCCAATGCTGTCTGACAGTCGGGGCACCAGTAGACCGGCTTTTTCCCTTTATAGACATTTCCTGAGGCGAAGAAAGCCGCCAGATGACGCAGAACTTCAGCTTCATACTGGGGATTCATAGTCAAATAAGGTTCGTTCCATTCCCCTAATACTCCCAGCCTTTTGAACTGAGAGCGCTGGATGTCCACAAAGCTAAGGGCATATTTTTTACATTCTTCTCTAATGGCTACAATGGACATCTCCCTCTTTTTCTCGCCCAACAGCCGGTCTACTTTGATCTCGATGGGGAGGCCATGGCAGTCCCAGCCGGGCAAGTAGGGAGCTTTGAAGCCCTGCATCGTTTTCGTCCTGATAATGAAGTCCTTAAGAATCTTGTTCAAAGCAGTTCCCAGGTGAATATTTCCATTGGCGTAGGGAGGTCCGTCGTGAAGGACAAAAGGAGGACAGTCTTTGTTTTTTTCCTGGATTCTTCGATACAGGTCCATCTCCTCCCATTTTTTCAGGATCTCAGGTTCTCTTTGAGCCAGCTTCGCCTTCATAGAAAACGACGTCTGTGGCAGGTTAAGTGTGTCTTTAATCTTGTCGGCATCGAACATGGTCTGCTCCAAATTGATGTTTGATTGGTTATTATAAATCAAGTTATTTTAATTCTCCACCGTTAAAAGTCAACCCAAAGCCACTCTTAAGGGATTTCTACAGGGAAGGATCAATGATTTAAGATTTTTAAGAGGACATCGAAGTTATGTGGAAGACAAGGGCAGAGAAAGTTTTCAATCGGTGAGGAAATGCGCTCCCCTGCTTTCGGGATTGCTCAAGGCAGCGTACATGATCAACCATGCCACCTGGATTCCATGCTTCAGGCCGACCACAAGAGGATCCATCTTCGCACCCTTATAAAACTTCTCGATCCGGTGTTTGAGATAATCCAGGTCCGCCCTCGCCCGCTCCAGACGTTTTCTGTTCCGGATGATCCCGACATAATTCCACATCATCGTCCGGATCGACACCCAGTCTTGATGGATAAGGGCGGGATCGATCTCTACATCATAATCCGGATAGTACCATCTGTGGATTTCCGAAGGCCGGTAAGGCTTCTCGGGATCGAAGTGAGAGACGATGTACTGAGCGGCTCGTGTCCCCCAGATCAAACCCTCAAGGAGAGAAGTCGATGCCAATCGATTTGCCCCATGAAGTCCTGTACAGGCCACCTCACCAACAGCATAAAGTCCTTTTAAAGAGCTATGCCCCCAACGGTCAACCAAAACTCCCCCGCAGGAGTAATGAGCCGCCGGCACGACCGGTATAGGCTCACTGGTGATATCGATGCCGTACTCGAGACAGGTGCCGTATATAGTGGGAAATCTCTTCTTGATATCGACTTTGGTGTAGGAGGCCAGATCAAGGTAAACATAGTTGGCACTGCTGTTGATCATTTCTTCATATATGGCACGGGTCACTTCATCACGAGGCGCCAGATCCTTTTTTTTGTTGTACTTGTGCATGAATGTCCGTCCGTCTTTTGTCTTCAACCGGCCGCCTTCTCCTCTCACTGTTTCGGATATCAGGAACCGGTCGGCATCCCTATGGAAAAGGGCTGTGGGATGAAACTGGATATACTCCATATTGACTATCCGGGCTCCGGCATTAAAGGCCATAGCATAGCCGTCGCCGATGGCCGCACTGGGATTGGAAGTATGAAGATAGACCGCTCCACAGCCTCCGGAAGCCAGAATAGTGAAGGGAGCGAAAACAATCTTCACCTGTTTAGTCTGGTTATCCAGAATATAAGCTCCGATGCACTGCGGTTCTCTATAATAAGACGTCAGATTCTTCGAGTGGTGCGGAACAGTCAATAGATCTACAGCTGTTTGGTTGGACAGAAGGGTGACATTCGAAAACTTTTTTAATGTTCGGATGAATTTTTCTTCAATGGTCTTTCCGGTCGAATCTTGAATATGCAGAATTCTTCGCCTCGAATGACCTGCCTCCTGGGCATAGTCCAGATTGTCGGGAGAGGATCGAGTGAAAGGAATTTTGAGTTCTTGGATCAGGATTCGATCGACCGCCTTTTTCCCTTCTCTGGCCAGGAGTTCTACGGCCTCAGGATTGTTGATCCCATCCCCGGTTTCAACAATATCCTCCTTGAGCAATTCCGGGTGATCATCGGGTCCAAGAGAAACAATGCCTCCTTGGGCATAGTAGGTATTTGACTCCTCCAAGCGAGCATTTTTGGTGATAACGATGACCCTCAATCCGCTCTTGGCTGCTTCATAAGCCGCACTGGCGCCGGCAATCCCGCAGCCAATAACCAGAACATCCGTCATCAAGTGATCGCAGTTTTTCATTTTCAATCCATCATTTCCATGCTGATATCCAAAGACTTAAAGGAGTGGGTTAAGCTACCGATGGAAACATAATCCACTCCGAGAGTGGAATACTCCTTGGCCGACTGTCGATCGATCTTCCCGGACACCTCCAGAGGAATCCTGCCGCCGACCCAGGCTACGCACTCCTTCATCTCCGCTTTTGACATGTTGTCGAGCATGATCATGTCCACACCGCTTTCAACCGCTTCTTTGACTTCCAGCAGGCTTGTGGTTTCGACTTCGATTCTTATTCCTGGCCTGACTCTTTTTCGAGCATTATCCACCGCCTCCGAAATGCTGCTGACGAGTTTGAGATGGTTGTCCTTGATGAGCACCATATCCGACAGGTTCATCCGGTGATTCTCTCCTCCCCCTTGTTTGACCGCATACTTCTCAAGGATCCGTAAACCGGGTGTCGTCTTTCTTGTATCGAGGACTTTTGTCCTGCATCCAACGAGAAGTTTTACGAATTGGTTTGTCCCAGTCGCAATTCCGGACATTCTTTGGACAAAATTGAGAGCCGTACGCTCCCCTTTGAGTATTGAAATAGAGTGACCCGACACCTCGGCAATAAGGTCACCCGTTTCAATGGGATTTCCATCTTCTTTTAAAATTTGGAAGGAAAGCGAGGGGTCGATCCGTTCAAAAACTCTCGCTGCCACATGGATGCCGGCCAGAATTCCTTTCTCCTTGGCTAGAAAGACCGCTTTCGATTTTGAAGCCTGAGGGATAATGCTCTCCGATGTGATATCGCCCTCAGGTAAGTCCTCTTTGAGGGCGCAATCAATGATGGCATCAATCTCTGCCTGCATGATTG
>CBFDBS010000044.1:0-11367 GCA_965603105.1 uncultured bacterium | reverse complement strand
AGAAGGAGATGAAAAATGGCAAAAAGTAAATCTCCCATCAGCTTCTTGTGGAAACATTCTTGAAGATTTTCGATTTCTTCATAGAGGATCTCTTATTTCAAGCGGCGGATGGAGATGATTTCAATGGTTTCACGGGGGACGTCTGCCATATTATTTTTGGTCATAATCCGTGAATTGGCGATAATGTCGACGACATCGAGGCCTTCGATAACCTGTCCGAAGACGCAGTATCCGAATCCCTCATCGGTCGTGTCTCGATGGTCCAGCCCGGGATTGTCGACATGGTTGATGTAAAACTGGACTGAAGCGGTGTGGGGGGTATCTTTGCGGCCCATGGCGATCGTTCCCCTTAAATTGCTCAACCCGTTGGTGGCCTCGTTTTTGATCATTGCCCCGGGCGTCTTCAGAGTCAGATCGGGAAGATAACCTCCTCCCTGAATCATGAATCCTTTGATCACCCGGTGGAAGATGGTTCCGTCGTAGAACTCATCGTCGACGTAAGAGAGAAAATTATCGACGGTTATCGGGGCTTTATCGGCATAGAGCTCGAGTGTGATGTCACCCTTGCTTGTCTTCAACAGCACTTTTGGGTTATCCTGTTGGGCCAAACCCGAAGTCACAAAAATCAACATGAATCCAAGGGCGATGGTTCCAAAAAAAAGCGATTTTGACATACCAGCCTCCTCTCTTTTAGGGTTCTCGAATTCAAAATATCAGAATCGACCGGGCAAGGCAAGCTGGTCCAGGATTCTAAAATTGCCGTCTGTCGGCAATATTGAGTGGATGGGCTTAAACACCGGAAATAAAAAACTGTTGCAGAAGACGGGTGAAACGAACGACTAAATGGAAGAGGCCGATGGTTAACAAGAGGTTTAAAAAATACTCGATTGTCTTGACAATCTTTTTCTTTTTCTGCCCTTTGCTTTCGGCCCAAGGCCATTTTGAGTTCAGCCTTCACGGCGGGACATGGAGCATCGATGTCTTGAAGTCCATGGTTGAGCGCTGGATCTCCGGCGGCCTCGAGCAAGGATTGAAGGACACCGCTGTGCGCATCATTCGAGTGGTGCGTCCCAGCATTGAAGAAACTTCCTATTCCCAGACAATTTCTTTCGACTCCGGAGGCAGCAACTGGGGATTTGAAATAAGGTTTTATCCCGAGGGAAAAGAGGGATCTTTCAGCCTTGGTTTGTCCATAGAGAAAACAAGGATGTTTGTTTCGGTCCCGGAACTGGCGGTGAGCCTGGCCGCTGTGGATCATGACTTGGGAAAAGAGGGGATTTTCTTTGGAGATGCCGCCGGCTCCCGGTTTCTGATCAAACCCATATCTTACCATCTTCTTCTCCGCTGGGATATCGTTCCCGCTTGGAGGATAAGGCCTTTCATCACCTTCGGATTGGGCTTGGCCGCAGGAAAATATCTGGAAGAGGGGAAATTCACTTCCACCTTGACCGGTTCTTTTTATGTTGAAGGGGAACAACAGGAGTATTATCAAGAAACGGTCGAGAAGACTCTCCGGGAACTCAAAGATGAGATTGAGGGGGAGTATTTGGACGAATCGTTCTTTCTGCCGCCCGTCCTTCCTTTCTTGCAGTTGAGTCTCGGATTGAAAGGGGAAATCACACCCTATCTTCATGTGCTCGTCGAAGCCGGTGTGTTTGACGGGATCATCTTCAGGGCGGGATTAGCCTTCAGACTTTAGCTGTACCTTCACGAGGCAAGCGGCAACCTTGACAACCTGTTCGGGCATGTCCTGGCTGTGTTTTCTGGCCGTCTCTTTAAATTTCTCTTTACATTTCCACTCATTCTTCTAACATAAAGGGAGCAAGACCATTCCAGTGTATTGTCCACAATAGGGAAGAGAACCAAAGGGAAAAAAGCCAGGAGGCAGACATGCTGGATAAAATCCGCCGGAAAAGGCTGGAGATGAGGACATCTCAATGAGTGCCGTCAGGTACCATGTCCCGACAAGAATTCTTTTCGGTCCGGGAATCATCGGGCAGCTCAAAACGGTTATCGAGACAGAAATCCCGGCAGCCTCGATCTATCTCGTTACCGACCAGGGCGTCAGGGAATCGGGGATCGCCGAGCGGGTGATCCGTCAGCTGGGGAATGTGACCGTCTTCGACGAGGTCGAGCAGAATCCCAAGCAGACGACCATCGACCGGGCGGGGGAGGAGATCCGAAATATCAATCCCGAGCTGGTCATCGGTGTTGGAGGCGGCAGCGTTCTGGATGCCGCCAAGGCCATCGCCCTTCTGGCCACAAACGAGGGCGGAATAGAGGATTACGAAGGGAAAGCCAAATATGGCCGGCCTCCTCTCCCTGTACTGGCCGTACCCACAACCTGCGGGACGGGGAGCGAAGTCACCTGGGTATCGGTCATTACCCACACCCAGAGGCGGTTCAAAATGAGCATCAAGGGGCCCGAGATGTACCCGGCACTGGCTCTTGTGGACCCGGATTCGCTCTCCAGTCTTCCCCCTCCATTGGTGGCATCGACGGGCCTGGATGCGATCACCCATGCCGTAGAAGCCTACACTGTCAAGCCGGCCACCTTTATAACGGATATTTTTGCACGGGAATCCCTCAAATTGATGTTCAATTCCCTGGTCAAGGCCCATGAAAACATCCGTGATGATCATCAGGCCAGAGAAGATGTCATGAAGGGCAGTCTTTTAGCCGGGCTGGCCTTCGGCAATTCCGACGTGGGTGCCGTGCACTGTCTGGCGGAGTCGGTAGGTTCGATGCTGGACACCCCCCATGGTGTGGCCAACGCTATTTTTCTTCCGTATGTGATGGAGTACAATCTTCCGGCTGCGGAGAGGAAGTATGCCGAGATAGCCAGAATGATCTCAATCGGAGAGCCGGACGAAGGGGCGGCCGCCTCTGCCTTGATCCAAGAGCTAAAGGCTCTTGCCCGAAGACTTGGCATTCCCTCTCTCCGAGAGACCGGTGTCAGCCGGGATCATTTTGACGACATCGCCCAGAAGTCATTCGAAAACAATTCCAATCCGTCCAATCCAAGACAGGTTTCGCGCGACGGCTACTTCAGTATCCTCGAAAATGCTTACGCCGGCGGATAATGGGATTCATCTCTCTTCGATGAGGATCTGAAGGATTTCCAGTTCGTCGGCATCGAACCAGATGTGCCCACAGGACAGGCATTTTTCCACAGGCACAACATAGCTGTAGTTGAAGGGCCTGGGCATCATCTTGCCGGTGCAGGCCGGACAAAAGACTTTTCTTCCCTTCCGGAGATTCAATCGTGAATATCCCAGGGGGCTGTCAAGGAATAACATCCTGAATTTTTCGGCTTTTTCCTTCAATTCCGGAGAAAATCCGATCTCTTTTCGGGCGATGATCCGGTCAACATAAGAAGATTTGACCAATACACCTCCGCATTGTCGACATTCCTTAACAGAAACGCCTTCATAGTCGTGTTCTTTCAACAGGATTCCACAGTCGGGACAACGGTTATGCCGGGCGGGATTGACGGGTCTTTTTTTGTAGAACGCTCTCAAAGCGGTGCGGATATGGGGGAACTCCTTGGCTGAGGCTTTCACATTCTCCTGAATATTTTCTATCTGTATAAGAGGCGTGAAAAACCGGTCGGACAGAAGTTCTTCGATGGACATCGGCCCTTGCCAAGTCCCGTCCGGATGCCGGATCTTCCAAAATTTATCCCTGTTTTCGTTCGAGTCTCGATAGGCGGACAGAATTCCATCAGGCGCTCCGCCGGTTTCGCTCCGGGCCTTGCGGATGGGACGATATTTATTCGAGAATCGCCCCTTTTCATGAGCCTCTTCGAAGATATCCGCGGGTGATGTCGAAGCCATTCGGGCCAGCATCTCGATTCTTTTGAGGAGAGGAGGGTGGGAATTGAACAGGCGGCCGAAAAATCCCTCGGAAATGTCTTTAGACTCGGGGGGGACGATAAAAAGTGGACTGTATGTGAGATGGAAATCCCCCACAAAAGAATTCTTCACGTGCGCTTTATAAATGGCTCTCGCCAATGCCCGGGGGTTGCGGGATATCTCGACGGCGGCGGCATCCGCCAGAATTTCTCTCTGTCTGCTGATCAAGGTGCTGAGGAGGTGCATGATGATGGACGAGAGCGTGAGGGCCAGGTTGGCCAGAGGAAGAGCCGTTCGCGCGCCCTGCCCCTGAGAGAAGGCATCCGGCGTCTCGGCTTCCACTTCCAGGGCCTGCCGCGCTCTCTCGAAAAAATTGGCCAGAGAGCAGACGAGAGTCAGGTAAAAAGAATCTCCCCGGCTGACATGGGCGATCTCGTGGGCGATGACCGCCTGTAGTTCCTCTCTTGTGAACTCGGCCAGGAGTCCTTCCGTAACCAGAATGAGGGGAGTTCCGACGGGTTCGACAAGCGCCATGGAGTTGATGGCAAAGGAAGGAATGACCAGAGGTTCCGTGCGGGGGAGGCCGCAGGCGATCCGCATTTCTTCTACGGCGTTGATGAAGCTTCTGTGGTAACGGTCTTCTCTGTCCGGAGGATGAGCCTGAAGCCGTTTCCGGATGACTTGGGCACCGTTTCTTTTTGCGTCATAGAGATGAAAAAGGGCTATGGCCAGGGCCAAAACGGTATCAGCCACGAGTGTTTTAGCCAGTGTATCGGGAGAGAGGGAGAGAGTACCTTTCAGGAAAAAACCGATAATCAGGGACAGAGCCAGGGAGAGAATTCCTAGGAGCAGGAAGTAAAAAATGATGAGAACGGCGAGGAGAAAAAGACTTTTCCTCCACTGTTCCTTCTGAACATCAAAAAAATCAGGCGCCATATTCATTTGATGTGTCCAAAACAATTGGTCTGTTTTAAGCATACAATATGGAAGTGAAGCATCTTTATGAGTCGCTTGTATAGTATTAAAAAAGGCGTTCACCTGCAAATGTTTAGTCGGCCTAAGAAGAGGAATGTCCAATAGGATTGATCTGAATATCCTAAGGGACTATCTCTATCCTTTTCCTGTCTTGCATGCCTCATTTTTTTCTGATATACGTTTCATAGCCATTCAACTCGACCCGCCTTAAGAAAATGGCCGAATCAATTTGAGTGTCCCATTGAAAGGAGGAGACGGATGAATTTTTTATCTAATCAAAGGCTTAAAATATTTTTCATTTGTGTTGCCGGCCTACTTGTTCTTGCGGTCTCGGCGGAAGCCCAGTCCAAGAAAACACTGACCTTCGAAGACATCATGAGATTCAAAGAAATCAGCAGTCCCGTGCTCTCTGAAAACGGCAGTGTCGTAGCCTACGCCACGCAGCCGGACAGGGGAGATGGGGAAGTCTTTATCCATAATTTGAGCAACGGATTAACAGTTTCGATTCCGAGGGGGGCAGGTCCCCGACTCTCTTCGAACTCTTTATGGGCTGTCGTAACGGTCCGGCCGAGTGCTTTAGACCTTTTAAAAGAAAGCAAAGACCGGCCAAAACAGGGAATGGCCTTGATTAACACACGTTCGGGTGAGATCCGTCACTTCGAAAAGGTCGATAGATTTGTCCTCTCCGAAGATTCCAAATGGCTCGCTTATTTGTTTTTCGAAGAAGAAAAAGTGGAAGAGAAAGCCGCCAAAAGCGAAGAAGCGCCACAGGCCAAGCCTCCCCAAAAAAAGGCAGAACCAAAGGAAAAAACAGGAACCGATCTCGTTCTCCTCAATTTGGAGGCTGGGCAGGAAATCCGTATTCCCCACGTCCTTTCTTTTGCCTTCGACTCCACATCCAATTTTTTTGCTTATGTCATCGCCAATCCGGGAGGGACCGACAACGGGCTCTATTACAAAGAAATGGATAAGGAGGGGTGGCCCCGGCAGACGATAGTGATGAAAGAAAAGGCGATGTTTTCCGGCCTCACCTGGGCTGAGGAAGAGGGCCTCCTCGCTTTCCTTTCCAGTGAAGAAACGGTTGAGGGAAAGAAACATTCCTCCCTTCATGTCTGGGATGGGAAAACAAAAGAGACCGTTCTTGCTGCGGTGTCGGACTCAGTCGGGGAAGGGTGGTTCCTTCCGGAGGACAGCCGGCTGAACTGGTCGCGCGACAGCAAGCGGTTGTTCTTTGGTTTAAAACCGGATAAATTCGCCGAAGCGGAAGAAAAGGAGGAGGAGGAAAAAGCAGACATCCAGGAAGCCGACCTTTTCAGCAGAGACAAAATCCTCCCAGAGAGAGGAGTGGACGTCTGGCACTGGGATGATCCTTATATTATTACCAACCAGAAAGTCATGTGGCCCCGGCTCAAAGGACAGACCTATCTTGCCGTTTTTGATTTCGCGGCTCAGACGGTTGTCCAGCTGGCTGATGAGGAACTCCCCAATGTCAGGTCCGTCGAGAATCCGGATTATGCTCTTGGTTTTTCCGATGTGCCCTACCGGAAAGAAGCCACATGGTCCGGAGGTTCCCAGGACATGTACCTGGTGAGCCTGAAAGACGGCGTAAGACAGGAGATTGCCTCCCGGATAGAAGACCGTTCCTCCCTCTCTCCGGAAGGCCGGTTTGTCGTTTACTTCAAAGATAAGAATTGGCACCTTTATAACACGGATTCCAATCTGACCACGAATTTAACGGAAAAGATGAGCAATCCTTTTTATGACGAAGACCATGACTATCCAAGCGCTGTGCCGGGCTATGGTGTGGAAGGTTGGGCCGAAGATGACGAGGCCGTCTTTATCTATGACAAGTACGATGTCTGGCGCTTTTCAACAGAGACGGGTGAAGCGGTGAACATTACCGGCGGTTTGGGCCGGAAGAATTTTTTAACATTCCGGATTTTGACGCTCGATCCGGATCAAGAATCCATCGGAGACAAGGATGTCCTTCTTCTTTCCTCATACCATGATTTGAATAAGAACTTCGGCTTCTATTCCTGTACTCTGGGGAAGCCGGGAGTGAAGAGACTCCTCGAGGAAGACAAAAGGTTTCGATTTCTGGCTAAAGCGAAGGCGGGCGATACGCTCCTTTATACCCGGGAGAGTTTCCAGGAATTCCCAGATATTTGGACGAATGATCTGACCTTTTCCTCCCCGCAAAAAATTTCGAATGTCAATCCTCAGATTATGGATTTTGCTTGGGGAGATGCGGAACTTGTGGCATGGAACAGCCTGGACGGAATCCCTTTGCAGGGAGTGCTCATCAAACCGGCCAACTTCGATCCCGGGAAGCGCTACCCGGTGATTGTCTATTTCTACCGGTTTTTCTCCCAGAGGCTTTACGAGTTCAATCAGATGGTGGTCAACCACAGGCCCAACTTTCCCTTTTACACGAGCAACGGCTACGCCGTTTTTCTCCCCGATATCCGGTTCGATATCGGCCATCCCGGATTTTCGGCGACAAAATGTCTCGTTCCTGGAGTCCAGAAATTGATCGATATGGGAGTGGCCGATCCTCAGGCGATCGGGCTGCACGGGCATTCCTGGAGCGGATACCAGACGGCCTTCGCGATCACTCAGACAAATATCTTTTCCTGCGCCATAGCCGGTGCGCCGGTGTCCAATATGACCAGTGCTTACAGTGGGATCCGCTGGCAGTCGGGCCTGGCCCGCCAGTTTCAGTACGAGAAAACGCAAAGCCGCATCGGAGGCAGTCTGTGGGAATCCCCTGAGCTCTATATCGAAAACTCTCCGGTCTTCTTTGCCGACCGGATACAGACGCCGCTGCTGATCATGTTCGGCGATGAGGATGGAGCCGTTCCCTGGTACCAGGGGATCGAACTCTACCTGGCCATGCGGCGTTTGGAGAAAGACTGTGTTTTTCTCCAATACAGGGGCGAACCCCATCATCCCCAGAAGTATGCGAACAAACTTGATTATTCGATCAGGATGAAGGAGTATTTCGACCACTACCTGATGGGAAAACCGGCTCCGGATTGGATCACAAAAGGAGTTCCTTACACAGGAAAATAGCCCGGGGGATAAAAAAGCCGCAGTCTCTTGGCCTCAACCGTCGTCTTCTCGATTGACTCGCAAAACGAGAAAGATTAATCTTATGATATAGTTTATTAACCTGGAAGGTAAATTTGGCCGAAATTTTCTTTTAAAGACAAGCGGAAAAAATGAGCGATAGGGAAACTCGTACGAAATATGTTATCTTTCAGATTTTGAGTAAAATAAATGATGGGTCCAGGGCCAAATTTATGAATAGGTCAGGTTAAAAGGAAAAACGGCGTTGAAATGTCCTGAATGCAAGGCGGATGTCTCCGACTCGACGAGTTTTTGCGGGAAGTGCGGAGCCGCCCTCTTTTCTTTGGAAGACACACGCGATCCTTTGACCGATACTCTGGAAGTCCCCGCACTGGAGCTCTCGCGGGGACAGGTTTTTGCCGGACGGTATGAAATCATCGAGGAACTCGGCAGGGGAGGGATGGGTATCGCTTACAGGGTGTTAGACCGGAAAGCGGAAGATGAAGTGACGCTGAAAATCATCAGACCGGATGTCGCCTCAAATCCGAACACAATCACTCGTTTTCGGAACGAATTGAAACTAGCCCGGAAAATCAGCCACCGGAACGTCTGCAGGATGTTCGATTTTGATGATCTGGACGGTATTTTCTATTTAACAATGGAATACATCCCGGGACAAAGTCTGGGAGAGCTGATCAATCAGATGGGCCGGGTGAATATTGGCCAGGCCGTCTCTATAGGCAAGCAGCTGTGTCAGGGGCTGGCCGAAGCTCACCGCCTTGGAATTTTGCATCGGGATATGAAGCCCAGCAATGTCATGATCGACAGAGAAGGAAATGCCAGGATTCTGGATTTTGGTACGGCGCGCTCACTTGAGGCCAAGAAATCAACGGGAGAGAATATTATCATCGGCACACCGGAGTACATGTCGCCCGAACAGGTGGAAGCACTTTCTGTTGACAGCCGGACGGATATCTATTCTCTGGGGACTATCCTGTTCGAAATGCTGACCGGGAGAGTCCCTTTCGAGGGAGAGACGCCCCTGCATATTGCCGTAAAGCAGAAATATGACACTCCGCCGGACCCCAAAGAATTGAATGCACAGCTGCCGGACAGTCTCCGTGATTTGATTTTGAAATGCCTGGAGAAGGATAAAGGGGCCCGTATCCCGAGTGCAGATTTTCTCCTCTCGGAACTGGAAAGAATAGAAAAGGATCTTTCCACCGTTGAGAGGGAGAGGCCGGAAGAAAAACCGGCCAAAAAAGAGAGACGGAAGAAAGAGATCCGGAAGTACTGGCTTTATGGGTTGGCGGCGGTTTTGATTGTCGCCCTCGCTGTCCTTGGAATTTTGGGGACCAGGAAAGCGCCTGAACGTGCTCTGGATTCGGTGGCTGTTCTTCCCTTCCGGTTTGCCGACAATCAACCCGAGATAGAGCTTTTGAGCGATGCGATCACCGAAAATATCATCAGTCATCTCACCCGGCTGCCGAGTCTGAGGATAGTGATCGCCAGAAGTTCGGTCTTCCAGTACAAAGGGCAGGAGATCGACCCTCAACAGGTGGGCAGCGAACTTGGTGTCGATGTTTTGCTGATAGGATCGATCAGTCAGCGCGAAGATTTGATTTCTATCTATGTCGAGCTCGTGGATGTGGCCGATAACAGCATCATCTGGGGAAAACAGTATTCCCGGGATATGTCCGAGATTTTTGCCGTTCAGACCGAAATTACAAATTCCATTATTGAAAATCTCCGCCTGCAGCTTCCTGGAGAAGAACTTCAGCGTCTGGCGGCCCGCTACACTGAAAATGCCGATGCCTTCCAGGCCTACTCCAGAGGAAGCTATTTCTGGAACAGAAGAACGGGAGACAATCTGAACAGAGCCATAGAATATTTCAAGACAGCCATAGAGCTGGACCCCAACTATGCCATGGCCTACACGGGCTTGGCGAATTCTTACTTTCTGCTTCCCGAATACCACAATATATCACCCAAGGAGGCCTATCCGCTGGCTGAGGAAGCGGCATTGAAGGCGATTGAAATCGATGAGACACTGGCTGAAGCCCATGTCGCACTGGCCCAGGTGAAGAGGCGCTATTATTGGGATTGGGAGGAGTCTCACAGGGAATACCGGCGGGCTTTCGAGCTCAATCCCAATTCGGCGACGGCCCACCACTGGTACGGCTATGATTTGATGTGTTTGAGGCGGTTCGATGAAGCGATCGCCGAGCTGGAAAGAGCCCAGGATCTCGATCCCCTCTCTCTCGTCATCAACAGAAACCTGGGACAGGTTTATTACCGGGCGGGACAGTTCGATAAGGCGATTGAGGTCCTCAACGACACTCTGGAAATGGAACCGAACTTCATTTTCGCCCACTTCCATCTTGGGGGGATCTATCTGGCCAGAGGGATGTATGAAGACGCCTTGAAAGAATTTGAAACAGAGCTCCCGCTGGCCGGCGGATTGGAGATGTATGTCAGAACCTGGATCGGCGTCACCCATGTCAATCTGGGCAGAACAGAAACCGCGCAAGAAATTCTGGACGAAATGATTCAGACGTCGGAAGAGACTTATCTTCCCCCGACAGCCGTGGCCATATTGGCCTTTGCCCTGGGTCATACTGATCTTGGATTTGAGTGGCTGGATAGAGCATATGAAGCCTACGACATCAGGCTCAGCTGGCTCAAGATAGAACCTGTCTTCGACTCCGTGCGCTTCGACCCCCGCTTCCAGAACATGCTCAGAAAAGTCGGCTTAGAGAAATAAGAAAGAAAGGGAGGTTTTAACCAACATGGAAAGAAAAACCATCTTTACTGCCGCCTTGATTGCGGCTATCGTCGGTTTTTTTTGTGCCCTGTATTTGGGATTCAGAGTCCCTTTACCGGAAAAAGGAATCAGTCTCCAGCCCACTCTGCCTGTGGGTTCTGTGAGTGAGTTTGCCACGGCTACCAATGAATATCCCCATCTGGCCCTACGCTTTTTTACGGCGGATTCGTTCTTTATTATCGCTTATCTAATGGTGTTTATAGGACTCTTCACAGCAGTCGTTGACCGTTCCCGGATTTTTGCTTTCTTAGGACTTGGAGCCGGGATAATCACAGGAATTCTGGATGCCGTCGAAAACAGTTTCTATATCACCTATGCATTTGAATCCCTACACGGTGTTCAACTCACCGATCCGGCTCTGCCCCTTGTTTATATCATAACCAATTTGAAGTGGATGGGCGCTTTTGTCGCCTTTGCGGCTTTTGTTCTGGTCTGGCCGCGAAAGGATTTGCTGGGATGGCTCACATCGGCCGTCATGTCTCTCTTTATCATCGTCGGTGTCTTGGGGCTCGTTATGCCGGAGCTTGTCGACTACCGTGGGCTTTTCTTCTTTGTCGGAATGTTTCTTTTTGGCCTCTATTTCCGTCAGAGCCTTAATAAGGAGTAACCATGTTCAATATTCATTTCAGAAGTCCAAAAGCCCGC
>CBFDBS010000043.1:0-11532 GCA_965603105.1 uncultured bacterium | reverse complement strand
ATTCCTCCTGTTTTAAGGGGAATTTCATGCAGAATTCTACAGCCGGGCCCTTTTTAATTCAGCCACGGCCTGGAAAAGAGTGCTCATCAGGTGAAGAGAGTCATCATGAAAACCAGATAGATAAGATAGAGAGAAAAAAGAATCAGTCCCTTTATTTTTCCGAGCCGGCACCGGATCCTCATGGAGATCAACATGACAAGAACAACGAATATCATAAAGGGAAAGGTGAAATGGATCACTTCTGTTCCAACCTGAAGAGGTCTGATGATTGAGGCGACTCCAATGATCCACAGAATGTTCAGGACATCCGCTCCCAGGATGTTCCCCACCGCAATCTCTCCTTCTCCTCTCAGTGCTGCAGCGACACAGGTCCCGATTTCAGGGAGAGACGTCCCGATAGCCACTATGGTAGAACCGATGACCGTCTGAGAAATGGAGAAGTGTTCGGCAAGGCTGACCGCCGCCCAATTGACGACAAAGCTGGCCGCTACGACACCGGAGATGCCTCCTAGCATCAACAAGAGAGACTTCCTGAGTTCATCTTTTTCAGACTGGCTTCTGTCACCTCCAAGCCGGCCATCTCCCCCCTTTTGTATCAACTCCCCTCTGTATTTTGGATTTTTGAGAATAAAAACAAAATAAACAACGAGTATCAAAACAAAAAGCAAACCTTCCGCCCGGCCGATAACACCGTTTCTCACCAACAGATAAGCCAGAATGTCGATGCTCAAGAGAAAAGCAGCGGTGATTTTAAGTATGCGGCAGTTGATCAGAATGGGAACGGGAGCCAAAACTGCGGCCAAAGCAAGGGCGACTCCATCGTCACAGATAACCGAACCGATGGCATTCCCGAGAGAAATTTCCAAATTCCCGAGTATGGCCGCGATAATGGACACGGCAAACTCGGGAGCTGTCGTGGCCAGTCCGACAAGAACGATGCCCACAATCATCTTGGGAATCTTGAAGATATCGGCAATTGCCACAGCACCGACCACAAAAAAATCCGCCGCCTTAAACAGAACGACAAATGAGAAGAGGAGCGCTATGATGTACAGATAGACCATATCATGTCACCGGCTGACCTAAGCTATTCAGGCATTTTCTCATAAACGACCCTGCCTCCCACGATGGTCAGCACAACGCGTGTCTTTAAAATATCCTCAACCGAAGCCTTAAAAAGATCGGTGTCCAGAACAACCATATCCGCCAGTTTTCCTATTTCGATCGTTCCTTTCATCTTCTCGGAAAACTCCGCCAAGGCTCCATTTATCGTGTACCCTTTTATCGCCTCCTCTAAGGTGATCTTCTGCTCCGGATGCCAGCCTTCGGGATTTTTCCCATCGAGGGTTCTCCGGGAAACGGCCGCATAAATTCCAGTCAGGGGATCCATGGGAGCCACCGTCCAATCCGATCCGAAGACCAGCAGGGCCCCTTTATCGAGAAGGGATTTGAAGGCGTAGGTGAACCGGGTACGTTCCTGTCCAATCTTCTTTGCGGCCCACCGTCCGTCATCGATGGCATGGTAAGGTTGGACGGAAGCGAAAATCCCTAGTTTTCCAAAGCGCTCGATATCTTCGGGAAGGAGATGCTGCGCATGCTCCACCCGCCACCGCCGGTCACGATTCCCGCTCTTGGCGATGACCTTTTCATATATATCCAGGAGCATATTATTGGCCCGGTCACCGATGGCGTGCACGGCCACTTGATGGCCGTTCTCTTCAGCCTGCCTGATTCTTTCTTCCATCACTCCTTCGGGAAACATGTCTGGAGTCAGGAGCCCGGTGGCTTGTGGATTATCGGCGTAAGGCTCAAAGAACAGGGCCGTTGAAGATCCGAGGGACCCATCAACAAAACCTTTCAAGCCGCCGAGTCTCAAGTAGCCGTCAGCGGAGTCCAATTTTGACTGGATTTCAGAATAAATCTCCGGCCGGGTTATGGGCACATAGCCGTAAAGTCGGGCCGTGAGTCCCGGGCTCCGGCGAATCTGAATCAGAGCCTCATAGCTGGCTTCAAAATTCATGTCGTGAATCGAAGTGATTCCCAGCCGAGCGGCATGTTCAAGTGCTGCCCTGGCTGCCTTGATCTTTTCATCCAGAGAAGGATCCGGCAGGACCGATGTGACAAGCTCCATGGCGGCGTCTTTTAGAATCCCCGTGGGTTCTCCGGTTTTAGGATCTTTGATAATCTCCCCTCCCGGTGGTGAATAGGTATCCCTTGTCACTCCCGCCATTTTCAGAGCTAAACTGTTGGCGAGGGCCATATGTCCGTCGTGACGGCTGACCCAGACGGGATTGTCCGGCGTGACGGAATCGATCCATTCTTTGTCCGGCAGTTGGGGCGGATCGAATTTCTGATGATCCCAGTCGCCGTTGAGAATCCACTCCCCGGATGAAAGAGCAAGGGCCTTGTCTCTGATTCTGGAGATGAATTCCTCTTTGCTCGCCGCAGAATACAGCCCTACGCTCGAAAGGGAAAATCCGCCATATAAAAAATGCGTATGACTGTCTATGAATCCCGGGAGAACGAAAAAGCCCCGGCAGTCGATTTGCCTTGTTTTCCGGTTTCGGAGCTTGAGGATATCTTTGGATGAGCCGACAGCGCAGATCTTCCCGCCTGCGACCGCTACAGCCTCAGCATGAGGCTGTCCTGATTGGACCGTCCATACGGATCCGTTGAAAAGGATGAGTTCAACCTGCTCCCGGCCGGAGGGAATCTGGCAGCAGACTGAAAACAAGAAGAGAAACAAGAAAAGGGATAAAAAAAGAAGCTTCACCCCGACCTCCAATACAGGAATCATAGTCTAATCTTCATTGAATCATGGGGCATGACCACATGCCCGCCATAACTTTCGATCAGTTCCTGTTCGATCTCCGATTCCAAAAAATCCAAGTCCCCAAAAATGTGGCAGGGGATGAGTTTTTTCACCAGGCTTTTCCGGCTCTCGCGCCCCAAATCAAAGGCGTTGGTGTGAATATCATAGAGAACGGGATAGCGGTCAAAATATCTTTTAGGTGCACTGCATTCATGAATAAGCAAATCGATCTCCCGGGCCTCATCGAACAGAGGAGGAAAAAGAGGTGTGTCCCCCGAATACATCATCGATTTCTCCTCTCCTCCGAATTTGAAGATAAAAGCCAAAGAGGACGGATGATGGGGAACGCTCAAGCAGGAACAGGAAATCGCAGATTGCGGGCGAAAGCGCTGGCCGGAAACAAGGGGAAAAAAATTGATCCTGCATTTGATCCTCGCCTCTCGAAGTTGAAACAGATCGAGCAACCGCCGGCAGAAATCGACGGCCGGTTCTGATCCGAAGAGACTGATCTTGCACTCTTCCAGCATCAAGCTGTGCACCAGCGACGGCAAACCATAGATATGATCGGGATGCACATGAGTGACGAGGATGGAAACGATGTCAGCCGGTTCAAGTTCCAAAAGTTTGATCTTCTGGATAACACTCCCCGGACAGTCGACCAGGACCAGATTTTTTTCATGCTGGATCAGCAAGGAAGTATTGTCTCTCTTTTTTGTCGCAATCCACCCCCCGGTCCCAAGAAATCCAATCTCAGTCATTTTTCTATCAAGAGCCCTTTATAAATAAATAAGGAGGGAAAATCAAGGGGCTCCCCCTCCAGACGTGCCACCCGCTCAAAAGATTAATTTGATATCAGGTGATATTGACAGGCCCGGCTGACTCTGCATAATAATCTACATGGAGCAAGAACAGCTTAAAGTTTCAGCCCCGGGACGCATCTGCCTCTTCGGTGAACACCAGGATTATTTCAGTCTTCCTATTATTGCCGCCGCCATCGACCTCCGCATCGCCATCTCCGGAGAAAAAAGAGAGAACAATCTTCTTCATATCAAAATGCCGGACATCGGCCGGGAGGAAACCTTCACTCTCGGACAGGAACTTGTCTACAGTCAAGCAAGAGATTATCTCAAAAGCGCCGTCAATATCCTGAGGAGACAGGGGAGGATTCCCTCTTCCGGATGGGAGTGCCGGATCCACGGAACAATCCCCATCAATTCCGGCACAGCCAGTTCATCTGCGCTGGTCGTGGCCTGGACGAAATTTCTCCTCGAAACCGTCCATGACCGAAGGGCCGAATCACCGGAAGAGATCGCTGATTTGGCCTTTCTGGCGGAAGTTGCCGAATTCAAAGAGCCCGGAGGAAAAATGGACCATTATTCCTCCTCATTGGGAGGAGTCGTCTGTCTTCATTTTGGAGAACAGCTGGACGTCCAGAAATTCCCCAACGCCTTGGGACGCTTCGTTCTTGCCGACTCTCTGCAGAAGAAGAACACGACAGGAACACTTGGGCATATCAAATCCAATGTTTTGAGCGCTGTCCAAAAAATCCGGGAAAAAAGGAGGGAATTCAATCTCAAGGAATCGTGCATCCTGGACTACGAGACGGAAATTCAGACTCTGAATCCCGTCGAACAGTCTCTGCTCAGGGGAACACTGCGGACCAGAGATCTGACCGCCGAAGGAGAATCTCTCTTCTTTGCGGAAACGTTCGATCACACCCGGTTTGGCCAACTGCTCTGCCGGCAGCAGGATGTCCTGAGAAAAGACCTGAAGATTTCCACCCCGAAATTTGACCGGATGCTCGAGGCCGCTCTTCAGGCCGGAGCACTGGGGGGGAAGGGTAACGGATCCGGAGGCGGCGGATGCATTTTCGCCTATGCCCCGGAGCGAGCCGAGGAAGTAGCCGAAGCACTGCGAAGAGAGGATGCTCAACCTTACATCATCAGTATCGATGAGGGAGTCAGACTGGACCCGCCAGACACCCAGGAGAACAAATGATCAATGCAACACAGATAAGGAAAGGGATGGTTTTGAAAGTCGACGATGAACTCTTCAAGGTCATTGAATCAACGCATATCACACCAGGAAAGGGTCAAGCCCTCATCCAGACCAAACTCCGAAAACTTAAAGACCAAACTCTGCACGACTACAGATTCCGGTCAAAGGACCGTGTCGAACAGGCCTACCTCGAAACACTCGAAATGGAATTCCTCTATCAGGAGGACAGCGACTTCATTTTTATGAATGTCGAAAACTTCGAACAGCTCAAGCTGTCCGATGAGGTTCTAGGAGCCAGTGTGAACTATCTGATTCCGAATGTCGTTTTTTCGATCGAAATGTTCGAGGGAAAACCTGTCGGAGTCACCCCCCCTATGACGATCGAGCTGAAAGTCGTAGAGACCGAACCTTTCCTCAAAGGAGCCACCCAATCGGCCAGCAGCAAACCCGCCACCCTGGAAACAGGCATCACATTGAATGTTCCTCAGTTCATCCAGATGGGAGATTTTATCCGCATCGACACGCGGGAAGACAAATATATCGAACGGGTCTCTTCCAAATAAAGCCCCGCGCAATCAGAAGATTTGTCGGCCAACTCCGGTGTTGCCGCGGCTGTCCCTGGCCCTGATGGTAAGCATATCGTCAGCTCCCGGAGGCAAGGAAACTGTAACCTCAAATTCTTCTCTCTTTGAGTCACAAATTCCGTCTTTGGGAAAAACGGTCTGCCATTCATTCGGACGAATGAGAAACTGGACCTCTTCAATAGAGGAAAAGGAATCTTCAACTGTGAAAGTCATAGTCAGGGCACTCCTGTTCCTCTCCAGCCGGACATTTCGGACAAGCGGGAGCGAATTATCGATGGTCAACTGGCGGCTGGTTAAGTCGGATTTCAGTTCCATCCCCATGGGATTGGATGGAGAATCCACTGCTTCGACCTTGATGAAATAGTTTCCATCGGGAAAGGAGAGAGTGTCGAAGGCAAAGATCTTTTCCACCCACCCTTGCTTGAGAACGCGCCAACGGGATTCCGCTTCGTTGCGGATGAAGACGTTAAAGAGGAGCTTGTCGGCATTTTTATCCTCTGCCTCCCACTGAATTGTTTGAAATCCCTTCCTGGCGACCTTTTTGGTCAAAATGAACACATTGTCTCTGTCCTCTTTTTTCGCCTGCTCCGCCGGAGACACATTCAGCCCCCAGATTTCCTCTTCCTGATTCATTGGCTTGAGGAACACTTCATTGGCAGGGAGAATCTCAACACTCGACACAGAAGGAGGCACATTGGTCTGCAGGAAAAAAAGCGCAACTTTCTGAAGCTGGGGTGGGGCTTTCCCCGATTGTGTCTTGAACAGGATTCTGAACTGAATGTAGCGCGCTTTAGGACTCAAGATCTGTTCTCCCTCGAGTCGGCTGTAAGGAGGAGACCAATCACTCCAGGCCGGATTGGATTCTTTGGAATTGCCGCTTCGCGTCTGCAGTTGAAGAGTGGCCCCTTCCGGAACATTGACCTGCCACTCGATTCTTCCCCAGGAGGAAAGGTTTTTCGCATCCAATATCCGGCTTGTGTATTCGCCTTCGAACCTCTGTTCGGGCTGGAGTATGGATAAATTTGAGGGATTGTTGGCAAGGGAATAAATCTTGGCCTGAAAAGGAGACAACAAATAAATCTGTTCAGAGTCTTTTTGAACAAGCAGAGATATTTTTTTCTCCCTATCCACGGAATAGATTCGCCCCTTGGGCCCGGTACCGAATACGACCAGACCTTTCCCTGAATCCCAGAACAGGGTGTAGATCAATTCATCTTTGGATTCCCATAAGGCTTGGGCAATCCCTTCCGGGTTGATTTTAAAAATAGAACTGGGCTGTTCTCCGCCGGAAAGAGTCTCTATCACCGAAGAAACCGGCGCAGCTGTGACGGTAATGCTGACATCGGTGGCCGGGATCGACGCCGACTCCGATCCATCCCCTATTTGAGGAAGGTCCACTTTCCCCCCACTCGCAGCATAAATATTGCCTTCTCCATCCAAGGCGATGTTTTTGATCTCATCATAAGGGGATTCATAGAGTATCGATGCCTTATTGCTTTCTGTAATTCTGTAAATCAGGCCTTTGCCTCCACTTCCGGCGATCAAATCACCGTTCTCTGCCCATTCCATGCACAAGATATGGTTTTCATTCGCCTTCAGAATCATATCCCCTACGCCGTCCGGCCTTATTTCATATATTCCTCCGCTTTCACCGACGGCTGCCAGCAGGTTTCCCTTTTTCGTGAACTTCAGCGCCCAGATATACCGTTCCTGCGGATTAAAAAAGATATCTCCCTTCCCCTTTTCGGTGATTTTATAAATTTTCCCGTTGGGGGAAGTGCCGGCATACAGATTTCCCCTCACATCCATTGCCAGACAGTAAACATCCATCTCAGGAACCTGAAAATACAAATCGAACTCCCCGTCCTTCGTCTTCTGGTATATTTTCCCCCCATGACCTGTTCCTACAAACATTCCTCCCTCGGAATCCACAAGGAGAGAGAGATAAAATTCTTCACTGGGCCCTTCCAAGATTTCTTCCTGGGGAGAGAGAGATAATACACCATCATAGGAGACGGATATGCCTTTGAATTTTCCCTGCAGAAATTGATCGAAGTTTTTTAACTCCCATTTTTGGGGAACCACTCCCTCTGCAGTCCACACTGAGATCAACAGCATCACGATGAAGAACACCTGAATCTTTTTCATTCCCTCTATCTCCTCTATTGTGATATTGGAATCCGGAGTGAAGCCTGCACTCCTATAAGGCGGTTAGAACGGTCATTCGGCTTCACTTTCTATCTTTGATTATTTGATTTTGATCGGGATGACAGCCAGTCCCTGAAAAACAAAAGGCACAGGTATCTGATACTGTCCCAAGGTAGATGTTTTCAGTTCGGTCGGAGCAGAGCTGGCTGCCCGTGGGGAGGAAAACATCGATTTCATGGTCGGGGGCAGGTTGGGCATTTCTTCTCCCTGGAGAAAGAGCCCGGGTTTGGGTCCTATGATCTTGAGATAGATACGATTGTTTTTCCGCAGATTTCCCAAGAGCCGGATGAGCTGGTCGAGGCTGCGGGGCATAAAGCCCTGACTCCTGTACTGACCGAGCTCAATCTGCCGGAGAGACTCCGAATCGGCGACGATGAGTTGGAATTCGGTGCCGGAGGGCAGATGCGGAGCTGTCAAGGAAAGCCCTTCCTGAAGCATGGTCTGGCCTCTATAATTCCGTGTGTAGAGTTTGACTTGGATCCTCTCTCCTGGAGAGACATCATATTTATCCACCCATACTTTTTCCAGATAAGCCACCCGCATCTCTTCGTAAGAACGAATGGCCAAGTCGATTTTATGGATGGCCAAACCTCTGAATTCATTATTAGTCAGGAAATAAACGACTGAAGCCACCAAATTTGAAAGATATGCGGCTGAAGTATCGTAATTCCCCGAAAAAAAGTCTTCCAGAGGGATGTTCATTCCGTTGTCGAGAAAAACCGTCCCCCTGAAATCCAGGGATAAATCTCCGATCGCTCTTTCTTCCACGTACATGGCATTGGCTACGACCATATTGACCAATGCCGGCGTCAATATTTTGTCATCGACGATATTGACTTTGATCTCTCTGTCGCTGGAGTCATTGAGCAATCGAATATTGAAAGGAATGAGACGCGGATTCTTGCCTAACTCACCAAAGACGCCGGAGTTTCTATCCTGGGAAAAGCGTCCCACCGGTATGTCTGTAGTCGCCATCTTGAACGATGTCTGTAGACTGGGAATGACAGCCAAAACCTTTGCCTTGGCCATGACATAGTCGACGGCCCCCAGATTGTAGAGAGGATGACCGAAGGCCAAAACTTTATCCCCGTCGACATGAGTCACCGTACCGACCGCCGACATGTCCATATCCCCGGTGATCAATTGAACGCTGACAGGATCTCCGGCTCTGAGGCGGATATCGGTTAGTGTGACCTTGTCAAGAGTCTGACCGGAGGGGCCGGCGATTAGGGGTGAAAATCCGATCTGAGTGAAATAAGGCTTTGCCTTTTCGAACACATGGGAAGAAAAACCGCTGAAGACCAGGGGAATACTCAGAGGAGTCAGACTCTGCCCTTGAGCCGCAGATGGCGATATCACTCTGAAAAAGTCTTTGTTGAGCTCGAATATTTCATCCAGGGAGAGATATTTCTTGACCGGGATTGGAGTGGAAAAAGAGGATCGGGAGAGAGTTCTCTCTTCGATCTGCAGCATCTCACCGATGGGAGTGATTCCGGCAATAGCTTCTTTGGCAAAAGTGGCAACGTTGTAAGCGACAGCACCGACAAGTTTGCCGCCGATATAAACAGGACTGCCGCTCATCCCCTGAATAACTCCCGCTTTTTCCAGGACCTCTCCTTGAAGCCTGGCCACAATCATGTCTCTGTTTGGCTGATAATTGTAAAGCACTCCCAGAATTTCAACTTCGAACTCATCGATCGTGCTTCCCATGAAAACGGTTTTGCCTTTTCCCATCATCCCCGTTTTGACCTGATCGACAGGAAGTATCGACAAGGATGACTCTTGCCCGGAGAGGCCGAAACAGACTGAAACGAAAACGATAAAACTCAATGCGATATATTTTTTCATCATATTTTAAACTCAAGATTTGATAATTGGTTTCATATCACTCGATAAGACCCAGTTTCTTTCCGTTGTTTCTAAAAGCTCTCAAAATTCTGTTGAGTTCCACATCCGTGTGGGATGAAGAGTAGCTGGTTCTGATGAGCGACTGATTTTTAGGGACGGCGGGATAGACGATCGGGTTGGTGAATATTCCGTCGTTTCTGAGCATCTTCCAAAATGCGAAAGTCCGCCTGTCGTCGCCGATGATGACCGGTACGATGGGGGTTTCCGTCTCCCCGGTGTAAAAACCCATCGCTTCAAAGCCGTTTCTCATCAGGCGAGTCGTTTTCCAGAGCCGCTCTCTCCTTTCCGGTTCAGTTTCAATGATTTCCAGAGTGGCCAGGACTGTAGCGACAGAGGAAGGGGGCATACTGGCGCTGAAAATGAGAGAACGGGCATGGTGTTTGATGTACTGTATGACTTTCCTCGGACCGACCACAAATCCTCCCAGCGATGCAAAAGACTTGCTGAAGGTTCCCATCAAAAGATCGATATCCATTTCCAGACCAAAATGTTCAGCTGTGCCCCTTCCGTTCTCCCCCATAACGCCGACACCATGGGCGTCATCGACCAAAATAGATGCATTATATTTTTTGGCAATCCTGACAATTTCCGGTAGATTGGAGAGATCTCCCTCCATACTGAAGACTCCATCGACAACGATGAACTTGCCCACACTCTCTTCGACCGATGCCAAGCGTTGCTCAAGATGGTCCATGTCATTATGCCTGAATCTGTGAACGGAAGCGTACGAGAGACGGCAGGCGTCGAGAATGCTGGCATGGTCCATACGATCGGTGAAGATGATATCTCCCTTCCCGGCTATGGTAGAAATGATCCCCACGTTCGTCTGATAACCTGTGCTGAAGACAAGGGCTTCTTCCCTGTTCAAAAATTTCGCCAATCTCCTTTCCAGCTCGACATGGATGTCGAGTGTCCCGTTGAGAAACCTGGAACCGCATGTCGCGACACCGTACCTGGTAATAGCCTTGCGTGCAGCCTTTTTCACCTTGGGATGCTCGATCAGGCCCAAATAGTTGTTTGAGCCCACCATGATCATTTTTTTCCCTTCGACTCGAACCTTATTTCCTCTGACCTTTTGAATAGGAGTGAAATACGGATACATGCCCATTCGCTTGGCTTCTTCAGCCCGGGTGTAATTGAAACACTTCTCAAAAAGGCTCATGTCTACCTCCTTGAGCAGAATCGCTATGCCGGATACTTTTTTTAAAGGTCAGTCCTTTCCTCCCTTTATTTCTCTGAATTTGACCGATGCCTTCAAATTCTTTAGAATCACTCCCATGAAGGTCTTTGTAACAGGGGGATCGGGATTTATTGGCAGCCATTTGATCGCCTATTTGCAAAAACACAGAAACGCCGATGTCTATGCCCTGGTCCGGGACCGGAAAAATCCCAAAAAGTTGAATATTTCTGGCATTCATCTTCTCGAGGGTGACCTTTTTACTGTCCCATCTCTTCCAAAAGACCTTGACTGTATCATCCATATGGCTGGAATCACAAAAGCCTGTCAGACGGCTGGTTATTATACAGTAAACCAAAAGGGGACGGCAAGTCTTTTACAAACCATCAGGGCACAGAAAGTCGACTTGAAACGATTTGTCTACCTCAGCAGCCTGGCCGCCTCAGGTCCAGGTGATGAAGGCCGTTCTATCCTTGAAAACGATCAGCCCGCCCCTGTTTCCAGCTACGGCGGAAGCAAAATGAAGGCTGAGATGGAAGTTCTTAAATATAAAAATTTTTTCCCGGTCGTCATTCTGAGGGCAGCCGTGATCTTCGGCCCCGGGGATCCCGGTTTCCTTCCCTACTTTAAAATTTTAAAAAAAGGCATTCTTCCCTCACCCGGATTCCGGACGGGCCCAGTCAGTGTTTGTTATGTCCACGATCTTATCCGAGCCATCGATCTTTCGATTATCAAATCCTTTCCAAGCGGAGAAATATTCAATATTGCCGATTCCATCCCCCGCACTTGGAATGAGATGGGCAGGGCAGCAGGGAAAGCGATGGGAATAAAACTGAGGAAAATCG
>CBFDBS010000042.1:0-11543 GCA_965603105.1 uncultured bacterium | reverse complement strand
CGGCAGAGGACACATCTTTCCTGGTCGTGGATGAGATTCTTCCCGAGTTTTCTCTTTTTTTCTCTTTTTTCTTTGACTTCACTAAACCGGCTTTCAAAGAGGCCGTACTCTTCATAGTAATCCTGGAGTTTGCAATCCCCGGCCTGATCACAAATGGGACAGTCGAGAGGATGGTCGGCCATTAGAAATTCGAGCACGCCTTTTCTGGCTTCGACAACTCCTTCGGATTTGGTCATCACCTTCATTCCATCTCTGACGACCGTCGAGCAGGCAAGCTCGAGTTTGGGCACCCCTTCGATCTCGACAAGACACATGCGGCAGGTGCCTTCGGGAACAAAAGCGGGATGGTAACAGAAATGGGGAATTTCGATCTCCGCTTTCTTGGCGGCATTGAAGATCGTGGTCCCCTCTTCGATTTCGATCTCTGTCTCATCAATGAAAATTTTGACCATCTCGTTCTCTCAGTTCCCTATATAAGATTCGATCTCATTCCTGAATTTTTTGGTGATAGCAAGAATCGGCATAGCCGCCGCATCCCCCAATGGACACAGGGTTTTGCCCATCATGTTGTTCGCCAGCCGGATGATGTTGTCGATATCCTCTCTTTTTCCCTTGCCGTCTGCGATCCGTTTGACAGCTTTATGGATCCAATTGTTGCCGATACGGCAGGGCGTGCACTGCCCGCAGGATTCATGGGAATAAAATTTGGTGACTATTTTGAGGACATCCACAATCGAAGTGTCCTCGTCGATGACGATAATGGCTGCCGATCCCAACATGGACTTCGCCGCGGCCAAAGAATCGAAATCCATCCGGATATCGATTTCGTCGGCGGTCAGGACTGGAGCGGACATTCCTCCGGGGATAACGGCTTTCAGCTTTGCGCCTTCTTGCATTCCTCCCGCGTGATTAAAAATGATGTCTTTCAGGCTGGTTCCGAGAGGCAGTTCGTATATCCCCGGATTATTCACTTTTCCGCTGACACCGAAAATGCGTGTCCCTCCGTCTTTCTCCAGTCCAAGGCCGACAAAGGCAGCCGCGCCTTTCAGGATGATTTGAGGCACATTGGAGATTGTTTCCACGTTGTTGATGACCGTGGGGCACTGGAAAAGTCCGATGGACGCCGGAAATGGAGGTTTCAGGCGGGGATTACCCCTTTTCCCTTCCAAAGATTCCAAGAGAGCGGTTTCTTCGCCGCAGATGTAAGCGCCGGCACCGCGATGCACATGGACTTGGCAATCAAAGCCGGAATCCAATATATTCGATCCCAGATATCCTTTCTCATTCGCCTCGGCGATTGCAATTTCAAGGCGCTGGGCGAAAATTTCATATTCTCCACGAATATAGATATAGGCTGTATTGATCCCTACGCAGAAGCAGGTAATGATGATACCTTCAAGAAGCTGGTGCGGGTTGTGATTCATTATGTATTTGTCTTTGAATGTTCCGGGTTCGCCCTCGTCCGCATTGACACAGAGGTACTTGGGCTTGTCCACTCCTTTGGGGACAAAACCCCATTTGACACCGGCCGGGAATCCGGCTCCTCCGCGTCCTCTAAGATTGGCCTCCTTGACTTCAGCCAGAATTTCAGCCGGCTGCATCGTGGTCAGAGCCTTTTGAACGGCTTTGTAGCCATCGTGCTTGAGGTAGACATCAATGATGTGAGAATCCTTGATCTCGAAGAGATGAGTTAAAATTTTTTCTTCCACTGTCTTATTTCAAATTATCGAGAATTTTGTCGATCTTTTTCTCATCCAAACGGCCAAAATAATCGAAGTTGACCATCATGCAGGGCGCCTCTTCGCAGGCCCCCAGGCATTCCACTGTCGAGAGTGTGAATTTTTGATCTTCCGTAGTGCCTCCCGGTTCGACCTTGAGTTTGGTCTGAAGATATTCGAGCAAACTGTCCCCTCCCAAAAGGGAGCAAGTCAGGTTTGAACAGACCTGGATGTGATATTTTCCCACCGGTTTCCGGTTGTACATGGTATAAAAAGTGATAACTTCCCGAACTTCGATAGGTTTGACTCCCAGGATGGCGGCAACCATTTTTTCGGTGTCTTCGCTGATGTAACCGAATTCTCGTTGAGCCACGTGCAAGACGGGAAGGAGGGCGGCTTTTTTCTCCGGGTATCGGGCAATGATCCCTTCGACTTCTTTTTTTATTTTATCCGAGAATTCAGGGCTCATCTGTCCATCTCTCCACCGATCATATTGACAGAGCCGAAAGTCGGGATGACATCGGCCACATAATGCCCCTTGATCATCTCTTCCAGAGCGGAGACAATATGGAAGCAGGGTCCCCGCAGATGGAGGCGGAAGGGTTTGTCCGTTCCATCAGAGACGATATAGTATCCCACTTCACCGCTTCCTCCTTCAACGGAGAAGTATACATCCCCCTTGGGTGGTCTGATTCCATGATCCTTCATGAAGAACTTGAAGTGATTTATCAAACCTTCGATATTGGAGTAGGAGTCTTCCTTGGGAGGGACAATATATTTTTTCCCCTGGCTTAAAATACCTGGGTATTTCACCTTTTCGGATCCTTCGAGGTTTGGTGACAGTTTGATCTTCTCTTCGGTCTTCTTGGACCGGGAGGCCTTGATGGCATCCGCCGGTTCTATTCCTTTAAGCATAAGCTGTTCCGGACCGGTCGACGGGGGAATTTTCGCCAGGCACTGTTCAACGATACGGAAACTCTGCTCCATCTCTTTCATCCGGACCAGGTACCGGTCATAGTTGTCTCCGTTATCACCGAGAGGAACTTCGAAGTCCAGCAAATCGTAGACAAGATAGGGGTTCGCTTTGCGCACATCGTAATTCACTTTGGAAGCGCGGAGGCAGGGGCCGGCAAATCCGTAATTGACGGCCATCTCCGGACTGACTACGGCCACATTTCGGGTCCGGTCAATCCATATTCTGTTCTTATCGAGGAGTCCGTGATTATCTTTCAAAAGCTTTCTGTTGATTTTGATGGCTTTATCCAGTTGAGGTTTGATATCGGGATGAAGGTCGGCGCGGACACCTCCGATACGGATATAGGACGTTGTCATACGGGCACCCGTGGTCTGCTCGATTATGTTCCACAATTCTTCACGGGCTTGTATATAGTAGAGAAAAGCGGTGAAGGCACCGCACTCCATTGTCATGGCTGCAAGGGCTGTCAGGTGGTCGGAGATCCTTGACAGCTCGCACATGATGACTCGTATGTACTGGGCGCGTTCGGGCGTTTCGATGCCCAGCATCTTTTCCAGCGTCATCACATAGCCCAAGTTGTTAATGAGAGGAGAAACATAGTTCAGCCTGTCCGTATAAGGCAGCAGGTTAAAGTATGTTTTGTGTTCGCAGGTCTTTTCGAATCCCCGATGCAAATATCCGACTTCCAGCTCGGCATTGAGAATCTTCTCTCCATCCAGCTCCAGCATGATCCGGATAGTCCCGTGCATGGCCGGATGAGAAGGGCCCATATTGATCAAAAGGCTCTCTTTTTTTGCCTCTTTCTGGATTCTATACATTCTCGTCGACGTCCTCATTTCTCATTGGTATCAGGGGTTGCCGTTTGCGCAGAGGGTAGTCTTTGCGCAGAGGGTGCCCTTCGAAATCGTGCTGCATGAACAGCCTTCTTAAATCGGGATGGCTGTTGAAGCGGACTCCAAACATGTCAAAGACTTCCCGCTCGAGCCAGTTGGCATTTCCCCAGAGAAATGTCAATGAATCAATGGTAAGGTCACTTTCCTGCAGCCTGGTTTTCAGCCGTAAACGGAGGTTGTTCGATAATGAATACAGATGGTAGACCATTTCAAAACGCGGCTCTTCACCCAAATAATCCACACATGTCAGGTCCAGGAGCATGGCAAAATCATAGGGTTTATCTTTCAGGAAGGTGACGATATCCAGAACAGAGTCCTTGGTAATAATAATGTTGTCATCTCCAAAAAGATTATAGGACTCCCTGATTTTTTCCGGAAATTTCTCTTTGAGTTCGTTGATTACTTTTTCGATTTCCATCGCCAATCTTGCTTTTGGTGCTGTATTTTATCTTGAAGTCTTTCCAGGGCATTCAAAATCGTCTCCGGTCTCGGAGGACACCCCGGAATATAAACATCGACAGGGATGATCTTGTCGATCCCCTGGACAACGGCATAGTTATCATAAATTCCACCACTGAGAGTGCAGGCTCCACAGGCAATCACCCATTTGGGCTCGCACATCTGTTCATAAACGGTTCTGAGAACAGGGGCTTCCTTCTGTGAGATCGTTCCGACAACAAACAGCATATCCGCCTGACGGGGTGAAAAAGTGGTCATTCCGACACCGAAGCGGTCGAAATCCCAATGAGCGCAGGCCGCCGACATGTACTCCATCCCGCAACATGCGGTGATGAACGGATAGTGGAAAAGGGAGAATTTCCGCCCCCAACCCATCACATAGTTGAGTTTCGTAGTGAAAAAGCCACCCTTGTACTTGCACTCTTCGGGGTAGTATTTTCTGGGCTTTATCCTTCCCACTGAAAAGCTCCTTTTTGCCAGGCGTAAATGAATCCCACAATCAGGATTAGGACATAGGCGAACATGACGATCAGAGCGGTGGATCCTAATTTCCTGAATACGAGCGCCCAGGGAAAGAAAAAGACAACTTCCACATCAAAGAGGAGAAAGAGGAAAGCCACAAGATAGTATTTGATCGGTACGGGAGGAATCGAAGATTGAAGATAAGGGCTTCCGCACTCGAAAGGAGACTCTTTGAGAGGAGTTCTTTTCTTGGGCCCCAGGATCTTGTTGACCAAAACCATAACTAATCCCAGCAACCCAAACACGCCAAAGACTAATGTGATATCTATCATTTCGCCTCAATAAAGGGATAGATTTTATAAAAATAAATTGAAAGATGCAAACATTTTGACATATTTTTTTTATTTTTTAATAATATTTTTGTTTTGAGAAAGTTTCTCGAGAAAATTACTGAAACATTTGGAAGGAATAAATGAATAAATTGCAAAGGATCCAATTTTTATGGTTTCCATCCAAGGGGCTTATCCCCCTTCTGTCTCTGTTTTTGGTTTTCGCATCCTGTTCTAAAAATCCGCAAAACGACAATTTTGTCCTTATCACTCTCGACACTCAGCGCGCCGATCACATCAGCGCCTATGATTCATCGAAGGCGAACACACCTCATATCGACTCCCTCGCCGATTCGGGCACACTGTTCAAAAACTGCTACAGCCTCATTCCCATCACCCTCCCCTCTCATGCCTCACTTTTTTTTTCCCAGCCTCCCCACAGAATCAAGAATTACAACAACGGGCAGGTCATCCTCAATAAGCTAAAAAGGCCTTCCTTGGCTTCCCTCTTCAAAAAGAACGGCTACAACACGGCAGCTTTCATCTCTTTGGGAGTTTTGAAATCCCAGTTTGGATTGGCTGAAGATTTCGATGTCTACCGGGATGAGTTTCCCGAAAACCGCTGGTACAAGACCGCCGGAGAAGTCAACAGAGAGGTGTTTGAATGGCTGGACGGCAATAAGGACCAAAAATTTTTCGCCTGGATCCACTATTCCGATCCTCATGATCCATACTGCCCTCCGGACATGCCCAATGATTTCACTATCTATCTCAACGATCGGCCGGTTGGAGAATACAACCTCGCCAAATACGAAAAAAAAGAAGTCGAGCTCGACATCCAACCGGGTGAAAATTTGATCCGTTTCGATATTGTCAACGACTCTTTCCGGAATCAAGACCAGTTTCTGGCCAGGCTCGACCTGCTCGATTTTTCTATCGGGGAAGACGACAAAGACATGGATATCGACCTTTACTGGGGGTGGTTCGCCCGCAATCAAAGTAATGTCTTTTTCTTCAAGAAGAATGCCCTCATCACCATCACCAATCACGCTCAACGGCGTAAGATAAAACTCGTCTTCAGGGGAAAACCCATGTATCCCATTGAAAAAACTCGGGAACTCTACCGGAGTGAAGTGGAGTACATGGATTCGGAAATCGGGAAACTCTTCGCCAGACTTGAAGAACTCGAGCTCTTTGATAAGACACATATCATCATCGCCGGCGATCACGGAGAAGGATTAGGGGAGTACAGAAACTATCTTGGAGATGCCCATGTCGGACACATCCATTTTTTGAAGGATGTCTACATGAGGGTTCCCCTGATCATTTATAATCCTCATACAGCCAGAAAGAAAACCACCGTCGACGATTTTGTCAGCCTCCTCGACCTGGCCCCCACAATAACGCAGACCATGAATTTCAAGAACACACCTTCCTACGAAGGACACAATCTCTATAAACAGAAAAAGAAGGACGGCTTTGCCATCTTCGAAGAGACATTCAAGCCCGAGGCTGTGCGGGAACGATTCGCCATTCTTCAGTACCCTTGGCACTTGATCATTGTTCCCGAGATCCAAGAATATGAGCTCTACCATCTGGGGGAAGATCCTGAAGAACAGAACAATATCTTCCAGGATAGAGGACAACTCAAAGAAGTCATCGACTTGAAAAAAAGGCTCGATGAATTCGCCCGCGATGTCCTGAACAGCAAAGAAGAAGTGAAAATCGATAAGGAAACTGAGGAAATGCTGAAAGCCCTGGGCTATATCAAATAATAATCGATTGAAGAGTGTCGCCCACACCTGTTGTTTCGGGCAAATTGGTGTGGGGATGGTTATAGGCGGAACGGATGTAATCCAACCTCAGGCCATCCTGGTTAACGGTCAGTTTTGAATATCCCGCCGGACCCCAGAAGTCGGCCCGTTGTGTCTTCCCCTCCCAATCCCCGTAGTCGCCGTAATACTTCTGCCAGAAGTCCCCTTTATACCATTCCAGCTCGGCAATATATTTCGGACAGCCGACGCAGGCCCCATACAGTTTCCTTCCCTGACGCTGGCTTTCTATTTCTTTCATGAAAAAAATGTGGTCATGCCCGTAAAAATTGACATCCACGCCATTCTCTTCCATGAGTCGGGTGAGATGGACCTGTTCGACCCGGCTGGGATTTTCCAAGAAGTCCGAGTAATCTTCCTCCCTGAACAGGGGTCCCCGCCCGTAATAATAATCTGTGTTGCCTTCATTCGATCCGGCCGGCCAACCGCCAAGAACATGATGGTAGAGAACAAACTTCCAATCCGCTTCATACTTCAGAGAGTTCTCAAACCAAAGGCGCTGTTCTTCGCCAAGAGTCCAGTCTTCAATTTTCCGGGGCAATTTCGTGTTGTATCTCATGCAATCGAGGATGATTAGCTGCACACCCCCCTGTCTCTCTTCTCCCAACCATTGATGGCCTTCTTCGGCTCCCCAGTACAGGTTGTAATAATTTTCATCCGCAGAATTCCCCGCCACTTCACCCGGGAGACGGAAATACTTTTTTCTGTACTTGGTAGCTGAATCTTTAGTCCCATGGAAGCCGGTCTCTCCATCATGGTTGCCCAGGGCCCAGTAAATGGGAATATAGGGAGAAAGGGCGGAAAAAATTCTGCGTGTGGCTTGACGAAACATCTTCGTGTACGCATCCCGTTCTTCATCATCGACCTCAAATTGATTTTTCAGGCCGAGCCCTTCCCACTTGTGACCGAATCCGCCGTGGTGATCCCCAAGATTAACGATAAAATCAGGATTTTCGTGCAGATATATGTGGCGGATGAAACTGGCCATACAATAGGCATTGAGCAGATGCCTCTCCTGCTCATCGAGTTCATAAGCGGGATTCACCAGCAGTTTTTTCAAAAAATAGTTAACCGTTTCTCCGGTCAATCTCATCCGTCGTAACTCTTGATCCTCTAAAGAACTGAGGGGAGGATCCGCATCGTCAGGAATATGGTCATCCCCGATCATGATGATCTCGATATCTCTTTCTCTCAACAGAGCACTCGGTGTTTTTACGGTTCGGACCGGAGTGGATCGCCAACTCCCCTCGTGAATGCTCTTGTATTCGATCCGGTAATTCAAATAGGGATCTTTATAGACATTTTTAAAAGGAATTTCGAGGCTGTCATTCACAGAACCGTAAGACATCAAACTCGACTGGCACAACCGGAATCTATCCTCCAGTATAAAATGGATATTGATGTCCAGGCTTTCCCCCTCTTTAGGCAAAATGTTGATGCTGGCATTTAAGGGATCTGTAAAGACAATCCTTTCCGCCGCCTCAAAATAGGAAAAGTCATATGGAAAGGGGTACTCATCATCAAGGCCGTTTATCCTCGACCGTATGGAGAGGTCATGACTTGAACGAGAAATCAGCTTTGGAGAGCCGATCATGGCCCCAGCCCCGGCCAGACTCATTTTTTTCAAGAAATTCCGTCTCGATATCATTCTCCTATCCTTTCCGTCGGGATTTTCCTGCGGCACATCGAGGCCATCTTATAAAAGTTAAATGAAAAGTTCAATCACCCGATAGCCCGGCAGCATCCTGCTCCGTCTGAGGAACATTGCGGAGGATGGGTTGGGTTTTTGACGAAGATGTAGTAGAATGCGCCGGGCATCCCTCCAGCCGCACCACCCGCTCAAACATTCAGCATATGGATGGCTTCATTTCTGGCATTGAGAGCGGCCTCCATGACGGCTTCAGAAAGAGTGGGATGGATATGAACCGTTGAGGAAAGATCCTTCAGCTTGAGACCTTTTTTAATGGCTAGAGTCACTTCTGAGATGATCTCGCTGGCATGGGGGGAAAGAATCTGAGCTCCGATAATGCGTTCGTCCTCATCACTCAATATTTTGACCAGGCCGTCCATTTTCTCCAATGTCAGTGCCCGGCCGTTTGCCTGCAGAGAAAAATGTCCCGCCCGGATTTTGAAACCGCGTTCTACGGCTTCGGTTTCCGTCATTCCGACCATGGCGAATTCAGGCTCGGTAAAGACGGCGGACGGCACGGCATCGTTATTCATCGTGGTGTTTTTGCCGCAGATATTCTCTACCACCGTAGTCCCTTCGTGTGAAGCTTTATGGGCAAGGAGTCTCCCTCCTATCAGATCGCCTATGGCATAAACGCCCGGAATTCCGGTTTCATATCTATCGTTGACCTTCAAGAATTTTTGACTGTCGAAAACCAGCCGGGAATCGACATCTTGGAAATTTTCAGAATTGGGGTGTCTTCCCACAGCCAGGAGCACTTTCTCCGCTTCATACTCAAAGGGAGACTGCGTCTTCAAGTGAATCCCCTTCAAGACAACCTTTCCTTGATCCCTTGCGCTGGACTCGATTTTGGTCCGGGTGCAAATTTTTAATCCCTGGCCTTTAAGGAGCCTTTCCAGTCGAAGAGCCATATCTCTGTCTATGCCTGGAAGCACGTTCGGCAAAATTTCCAATACTGTCACAGCGGAACCCAAACGACTGAAGATCGTTCCCATCTCCAGGCCAATCGCTCCGGCTCCAACCACCAACATCCTCTCCGGGATCTCGGTCAAGCTGAGGGCTTCTCGGCTGGTGATGACCTGTTTACCGTCGGCTTGCAGGAAGGGAAGCTCAGCCGCCCGGCTTCCGGTCGCCAGCACAACTGCATCAGCGCTAAACACCTTTTCCGTATCCGTTTGAACCGCCACTTCTCTCCCGGAGACCAAACGGGCATACCCAGAGAGCAGGTGCACTCCATTTTTCTTAAGAAGAAACTCTATCCCCCCGACAAGCTTTTCGACGCTATCCTGTTTCCCTTTTTGGACGCTGGCCCAGTTGATCCCAATTCCCTGGCAAGAAGGATCGAAATGCCTGTTTTCTTTCAATTCCCTGTACTGCTGGGATTGATGAAGGAGGTATTTAGTGGGAATGCAGCCCCAATTCATACAGGTCCCGCCGACACGGTCCTTCTCTACAAGGAGGACTCTTTTCCCCAGTTGAGTTCCCCGGATGGCCGCCACATAGCCACCCGGACCGCCGCCGATAATGATGATATCCCAGTGTTTATCCATGCCTGCCTTCTTCCAATAAGATTAAGAAAAGATGTGAAGTATTATAGCCTTTCTCTCCTCTTGAGGAAAGCTTTGACGACATGCCTCGTTCTGGGCACCATCCTTTGATATCTCTCAACACGGGGAAGAGAGGAAACTTCCCCTCGGGGGGGAATTCCGGCTTGACAGTATGGGAGAAAACCGTCATAAATAAAAAAACCGACCGGATAAACAAAGGAGTTGAAGACTGAACGGAAGCCGAAGAATAGAAATCTTCCTTGTCTCTATCATATTTTGTCTCTTTCTCTCTCCCCCACTTTCCTCCGCGAGTGACTTTGCCTCTATTATTGGAAAGGTTCTCGATTTTTCCCAGAGTCCTCTGGCTAGAGTCCGGATCACATTGACCGACACATTAAATGATGAACAGAGGGTAGTCCAAACAGACAATAACGGAGAATACTTCATTGTCGGCCTCGATTCGGGGCAGTACACTCTCCGGTTCGAAAAGGAGCAGTTTCAACTTTATATCCAGAGAGACATCAACCTCCAACCTTTACAGACCATCCGGGCGAATGTGACCTTAGCTCCTCATTCATCAGATACGCATCCCTCCTCTCGAGTCATACGCCTTGACTACACGAATAATATTCATCAAACACACCTGGACGAAAATCAAATTCACCATTTCCCAACGGCTCACAATGTCTGGTCACTCATCGAAAACCAAGATTTGTCGGCCACAACCAACAGGATCGACGTGGGAGGGCTTTGGGGACTTCAACCAGCCCTCTTCAGTTCAAGAGGAAGCTGCTCCTGGACACAGAACGTCTACCTTCTTAACGGCTTCGACGTTTCCGATCCTTTCTGGACCGGGCAGCCGCTCTTTTTTCCCGATTTTTTCAGCCTCAAACACACCCAGCTCATCAATGCCGGACAGCCGCCCTTCGCCCTTTCACCGGGAGCGACATATATTCTGACCACCAAAGAAGGAACCGAAACCTTCTCAGGAAACATGAGCACATCTTTTATTCGACCCATCCTGCAGAGCTCAAACATCACTCCTCTTTTAGAGAGAGAGGGGATTATCGAAAGTCATACCTTCGATTATTATTCGGATGGGAATATCCAGTTGTCGGGCCCGATTGTACCCGGACGCCTCTATTTTTACACTTCGGCATCAGCCTTCAGCATCGGAAGAAACTTGGCCGACTATGACTTTCTAGACAAAAATTCCGCTCTCTCCGGACTTTTCAGTCTCAAGTACCGGTTGGACAACAGCGTCCTCAAATTCCTCTGGACAGGGCAAACTCTCTCATATCCCACCTTCGGGGCCGGAAGGGAGATCGCTCTTTCCTCCACAAACAACAGGAAGGATGCCTACAATATTCTTCAAATGGTGTGGGAAAAACGTTTCGCGGACAATCACGCCCTCATGGCCGGTCTGAGTCTTGCCCTCGGCTCTCAGCATTTAGGGCTTCAACAGGGTCAATTTTCTCCTCATGGCGAAGATATCTTTACAGGAATCGGCACAGGAACAGCGCCTTTAGAAACTGATAATAAACGTTACTCCCTCAGTTTCCAAGTGAGAGGAGAGTCTCTCCTCCCCCATCTGTTCTCCGCACTCCACAAGTTTCAATACGGATTCCAGATAAAAT
>CBFDBS010000041.1:0-11602 GCA_965603105.1 uncultured bacterium | reverse complement strand
CTCGTTCTTTTTTCGAGTTCGATGCGCGAGACGACCGGATCCGTCAAACCCAATCGGTCGATAAGAGTGATGTGTTTCCCGGAATAGAATCCTAAGAAACCGACATTGGTCTGTGCCAAGCGGACCGGCAGTCTCGCCTCTTCCGAAAGCCACCGGTAATTCTGGCCCATCGTCTTCCACATGAAAATCATGGTGTCTTGAAAGAGATATTTGAGAGGTATGATCTTATCTTTATAGAAGTAATGGCGCTCATTGGATATACCATGACTGATTTCGACTCCCCTCTTCTGAATGGGCTGTACGGAGAGAGAAATCGCAAACAGAACCAGACAGGAAGCAATCATCACGTTTTTCAGAACTACTGACCTCTCAAAGAAGCGGTCGAATGCCCCACCAACCGATAGCGAGATAAGGAGAAAAGCCGGCAGAAGGAAACGGCCGTGCATAAAATCGCCCCCTCCCCTGATGACAAAAAATCCGTAGAGCGCTCCGGCGGAAAGAACCATAAACCTGTTTTTCAGGCCTCGCTGTGTTCTGGATACCAAGAGAGCGAGGATGGCCAGAACGGCAATGGCCAAGACGAGGCTGCCTCTTCCAAAATCCATCAGGTATCTCCACCCCTGCAAAAAATAGGAGGAGGAACCGGATTTGGTATAGAAGGGATTGGGAAAGAGAGCCGCATAATAGCCCAGGCGGAAGAATTCATGAAGTCCGAGAATCAGAGCAGGAAAAGTCAGAAAAAACAGAGGCTCTTTCCAGGTCATTCTCCTCTTGAGGAATTCATAAATATAGAAGGGAATCAAAAACAACAAAAACACCCCGAAATCAGGCCGGGTCAGAACGAGGGCAGAAACGATCAAGCCCATACAAAGCGGTTTTGTTTTCCATTTTTCCTCGATCAAGAACATGGCCAAAAGGACGAGGAGGAAATAAGAAAGTGCCGTTTCCAGGCCGCTGGTTCCGAAGTCGACAAAGGCGCTGACACCTATAAGCACGACTGCCGCCGGATTGAGGCCCACATCTCCTTGGGAAAATCCAGAGTACCTGATCTTAAAAAAGAAGAGATAGAGAGCAGCCAGGGAGAAGAGCAAACCCGGAAGCACCGCCGAGCCCTTGGCCGACAATCCCAGCCAGCGAAAAAGAGATAGGACGGCAAACCAGAGCGGATGGCTGTAGCCCTCGACACGTTCGCCGGGATTGAAAACGGGTCCATAGCCGCTGATAAAATTGTCAACGTGCCGGAGCGTGATAAAAGCATCCTCCGATATCCAGGCCTGGCGGAGAATGAGAGAAAAACCGGCCAGAAAGAAAAATAAGGCAAGAAATGTCTTCCATTTTCCTGACGGTTTTAAGGTGTGCAGCACGGAAAGAATCAACACTGTGGCCAGAACAGCTCCCCAAAAAGCCGTAAAGATGATGCTCATCCAGGGAATCAATCCTTTTGTTCTCTCCAGGATAACCTTTTCGAGGTTCAGATCTTCCGCACCGGAAATTAAACGCAGGCGGGGCTCAATTTCCCTATCTTCAGAGTTTTTGAAAACGACAGCTCTCCGAGAGGGGAAATCGCCGACCTCCTGTCTTTCTCTAAACAGAACCTCCTTCCCTCTTTCCGCTGCTACCTGCACTTCCAAAACCGCAGGTTGGGAGGAATTTGACTCGACATAAAAAGTGCCTCGATAGAGACCGGGAGGAATCCGGGCATAAACGCCGTAGGCAACGTATCTTTCTTTCTTATAGACTTGCTCCGCATAAAGAGCCTTCCTCTCTTCTTTTTCAGCAAAATCAGAGGAAAAACGGCTCAAGGTCAATGAATAATCTTTGTGCTCTTTATCTCGAATGACACTGGCCAGAAAAAGGCCGGTGACCAGCATGGCGAAAACGGCAAAAAACAGAAGAGAAGTGCGAATCCAATCCTTTTTTTTCTCAGCGTTCATGCCGTTTCAAAGCATATCCATTTCCTCTTCTGAGTGCAAATTCAAATTGTCAAGTTATAACCGGACTTCATAATTCTTTTCAAGCTAGTAGTCATACAGGTCCCTGATTCTCGAGTAGAATTGACTGGCGAGTTGCGTCGCTGCCACTTTTTTTAGGGGGAAAATCCATGCTCGCCTTTCATCTGCAGCTCATTTAAAAGCGTACTTTGAAACTCCCGCCCAAAGCTTTTCCATTTTTATTACTTAATTTCAGTAATAGAGACGAAAACAAATCGAAAAGGATTGCCTTGACTATATAAAAACGGAGTCGGAAACCTTGTCATAATCCAAACCAAGGTTTTGGTGGTGTTTTTTGCCTTAGAGCGGATATTGAATTCCTGCACTGGTTGTGCCAAGATGAAAGCATGAATTTCAGAGTTTTCGCTTCAATCGCTCTCCTCGGACTCATATTGGGTGGCTGCGCTACAATCGGCGAAAAAAAACCTGAAATCGACGAGAACAGTCCGGAAGGGCCCTACCAGAAAGCTTTGATTGCTTCGAATTACGGTCTCGATAATGAAGCCGTCAATTATCTCCATGAAGCCCTCTCTCTTGATCCTGAACACTTTCCTTCCTTCTACCTTCTGGGCGTGACCTATCTGAAACAAGGAAACCTCACCGAGGCCAGAACTGCATTTGAAAAGTGTGTTGAATTGGACCCAGAGATGGCGGATACACACGCTCGATTGGGATCCATCTATCAGGGACTGGGAATGGAAAACGAAGCAGAAAGCGAATATGAGAAGGCTTTTAGCATCGATCAGAGCTTCATTTCCAGTTTCAATCTGGCCCAATTCAATTTCAAACGGGACAGTCTCGATTTGGCCCTGAAATATATCCAAGCAGCTGTCGAAAAGAACAGCGTCTCCGGTCCAGCATATAATCTTCAAGGCCTCATCCTCAACAGGATGAAGAGATATCCGGAAGCGATTGTGAGTTTTCTCAATGCAATAAAAATTGATTCAAACGATCTAATCGCCGGTGTCAATCTCGGAGTCGCCTATATAAATAACAAAGAATACGACAAGGCCCGCAATCTACTGACTGAAATTCTTTCCAGTACCCAGGATTCCAGACTTAAAGAAAAAATCAACGAATATCTGGAAGCAATCAAAAATATTCTTTTGTGACCAGCCTGCCTAGCTACCTAAAAGAAACAAGTTTCTCTTCAATTTTGTGTGAGAAAAAAAACTGAAATGGATGATGCGACCATTGAAGATTTAGCCTTCTTGAGCCGACCTCAAGGGAAGCCGGGATCGCCGGCCGGTCGCGAATGTTTGAGCACGGAAGGAATTATAAAAGTAAGGCATCTTCTCGATAGTCTCTCATTGAAGCTCAGATTTAGCAGGCGGAGTTCCGCGGCCGCCGATGAGGGAGGCGAGGGAATGGCGTTTAAAATCTGAAGGGAGCAAGACCATTTCAGTGTATTGCCCACACAAATTGGAAGAGAACCAAAAAACAAAAAAAATAGCCTCATTGGAACCTGATTGTTCTTTACGAAGAGCCCAGCCGAAGCTAAAATAGAAAATTCATTTAATGAAATGGAGCAGACATGAAACGAAAGCTATTGCCTCCCTTATTCTTACTCACCACCATCGTTTGGCTGTCTTCATGTGCCGTTGTACAGAAAGATGAAGTATCGGTCCCGGACAGCCAGCGCTGGTATGAGACCGCGGACTTTTTTTCCGAAGACAAGCTGATAAACACCGTCAAAAAACTCACCTCGGAGAATTACGCCGGAAGGTTGAGCGGGACTCCGGAATACAGAACCTGCGCCCGCTGGATGGCCTCTCTTTTCCAAGAGTGGGAGCTCAAACCTGCAGGAGACAACGGCTCTTTTCTTCAATCTTTTCACAGTCCCTACACCCTTGTTTTTGTCGGCGGAAAACTAGCCTACAATTATCGGTCAGAGGGCCGTTGGAGAGAAAAGCGATATGTCTATGAGAAGGAATACTACCCTGGGTCTCAATCCGGGAACGGAGAATTGACGGCGGAAGTCGTCTATGTCGGCTATGGGATCAGAGCTCCCGAGATCGGATACAATGACTACGCCGGTGTTGACGTCCAAGGAAAAATCGTGCTCGTGGAACCTGGAATCCCCATCTCTCCCGAAAAAAATCCCGAGCTCTTCAAGGCTTGGGCTCCTTTCTCTTCCGCGCGGCTCAAAGCCAAAATGGCTGTCGCCCATGGGGCCAAGGGGATCCTTTTCAATGACTTAAGGGTCAATCCGGATACAGAACCTATAAAAGATTTTATGGCTGCCCAGATTGGAGAGAATGCCGTCAAGGATATATTCTCAGGGACCGGGAAAACACAGCCTGAGGTGATCGAGTCGATAATGAACAGCTTGCAACCACAATCATTCAGAACAGGAAAGAGCTTCACCATAGACAATTTTACCGAATACCATGCCGACGGCACCGGGTACAGCGTTCTCGGCTGGATCGAGGGAACGGATCCCCTAGTCAAAGAGGAAGTGATCATTCTCGGTGCTCACCTTGACGGCGCCGGTTTTTGTTACGAAATTTTGCCCGGCGCCAACGACAACGCTTCAGGAATCGCCGTCCTGTTGGCGGTCGCCGAATCACTGGCTAAAGGACAAACAGCACTGGGGCGCTCTGTTCTGTTCATCGGCATCGGCTCGAAAGAGCAGTCGTTCCGTGGTTCTCTGGCCTATCTTGAAAATCCTTCTTTTCCAACAGAAAAAACCTTGGTCTTTATCAACCTGGACAGAATTGGCTGCGGTGACGGCCTCGAAGCTTCAATCTCACAGGATTCCCCTGAGATTTGGGATGTGTTTTTCCAGGCCAACAAGAACACTGCAAAGCGTGAATTGAAGATGATTCCCTTTTCTGACCTGGGCATTCCTCGAACGGATGCAGAGATATTCGCGAAAAAGAAAATTCCCGCCATTTCCTTCAGAGCCTATGGAGCCCCGACTTATCCCTACACGACTAAAGATACGGCTCAGAGCTTGACTCCGGACATTATGAAAGACATGGGTCGGATTCTCTTTTTGAGCATCTTAGACTTGGCCAATTCCAAAAAGATCTCTTTGAATTGATTTGCGGCCGTCTCGTTCAAAAATCAATTTCTTTAAGAACAACGGCTGTGTTTGTCTGATACGCCGCTATTTTTTTCTGTACAGATAGATGTCGTGCTCCTCCCCCTCCTTGGCCACGACCGTATCGAAATCCTCCTCATTGTCCTCCCATCCCGGGATGTCGTAATTGTGGGTAACCACAAAAGCTCCTTTTCGCAACTGTTTTTCAAAAAGAGGACGGAGCAGCTCATTGGATTCGGGCAGGAGATAGATGGCAACGACGGTCGCCCTTGAAAAATCGATCTTCATGACATCACCCAGTATAAATTCGACCAGATGTTCAACACCCTCTTTTTTTGCATTTTTTTCAGACTCATCGATACGGACAGGATCGATGTCCACTCCGATCCCTCGTGCGCCGAATCTTTTTGCAGCCTCAATCACAATCCGGCCATCCCCACAGCCCAAATCATAGAGGACTGTTTCGGAATCCACCTCGGCCATCTCCAGCATCCTATCGACAACGGCCATAGGGGTGGGGACCCAGGGAGCCAAGTCCTCGGCATCCGATCTCCCATGAGATCCTTCATAGAGTTCCAACTGGTCGATTTCATTGTAACGGAACGAATAGGGCATTCCGACATCAAGACTGTAGGTGACAATTTCCCCAGCCTGCACAAATGTCACCTCGATCTCGTACATGCCCGGGAAACGGTCGATGGCGCCAACTTCGAGGGACCTCTCTTCAGGGGAATCCGGGCTTCCGATTTTTTCAACCGTATAGTAAACGGCCTCCTTGGTCACATTGCGGATGGTCGTCTCTGTTTTCCCCGATATAGCCGCTGAGTTCCCTTGTGAGCCCGCTTCAATCTCGATGTTATCGGCAGATTTGCACATTAGAAGTGGGATCAACACGAAAACCAGAAGAAATGACTTCAGAGATCTGAGCCTCATTGTGATTTGCATTCCTCTTCTCTCCATTGGCGAATCCTAATAGCCATCGATTGAAATCTGCAGGCTCTATCCTTGCACGATCTCTCTTTTGTTTCAAGTCCAAAGAAATTGACATAAAATCTGTTTCGGATAGCGGCTAGAGGATCAAATTGGCTGCCATTTCAGCCTGTAGACTATTCCAGTTTAACTCCCGGCCCGGAAGGATTCTTTTTAAACCGGGCTGTAACGGTAAAGCTTCTAGGGAAACCTTCTTGAAAGGCAAACATTTTAATCGTCGTAGTCTCATTGATAATAAATGGAGCCGTGTACACATTTGACTGAAGAGTGGGTTCCCTTCCGTCCGTTGTATAAAATATACTCGCACTACGGATAACGCTCCCCAGAGCGACCTGTGTGGATTCTTTAAAGACAGATTCGCCTGTTTTGACATAAGGGACAGGGAGGATCAGGCTATCGAGTACGGCCGAGGGAGGAGTGTCGGCACTTTTGGTGGCCCACTGTGTATTCGGTTTAGCCCCCATGACAAAAACCAGCTCCCCTCCGTTGGCAATATCAGAATGTCTGATATAGGCCCGGTTGAGGGCTTGGCCGTTGAGGAAAGCCTCCTGAATATAGATATTGTAAGGCGAAATACTTTTGGCTCTAATGACAAATGTCTTCTCGTTCCCCACTTCGATGGATGCTTCCGGAAAAAGCGGCGTGCCTATCACGTAGATGTCTTGGCCCGGACAGACGGGATAGAAACCGAGAGCGCTCAAAACATACCAGGCTGACATTTGCCCGCAATCCTCATTCCCGCATAAACCGTCGGGCCTTGAGGAATAGAGCGTGTTCATGATCTCTCTGACTTTCTGGTGTGTCTTCCAGGGCTGCAAGACATAATTGAAAAGGTAGGCCATATGATGACTCGGTTCGTTCCCCTGCGCATACATGCCGATCAAACCGGTGATATCCTCCTGCTCTCCTCCTCTGAGTCTAGCAGGGGTATCAAAGAGCATGTCCAATTTCTCGGCAAACCTTATTTTCCCTCCCATAAGCTTGATCAATCCTTCCACATCGTGGGGGACAAAAAAAGTGTACTGCCAGGCATTGGCCTCAGTGTAATTGGAGTTCACCTCAAAGGAATCAAAAGGGACATACCAAAAACCGCCCGTTTTTGCCCGCATGAAGTTCGTGGAAGGATCGAATAGATTTTTGTAGAATTGAGCCCTTTGGATGAAACGCTCATAGTCTTCTTTTTTTCCGAGCGCTGCGGCCATCTGAGCGATGCACCAGTCATCATAGGCATACTCCAAGCTCTTGGACACCGATTCCGTCTCAATGTCTGAAGGAACATAACCCAGTCTTTTATAGTCACGGAGTCCAAGGTGGTCCTGATTAGCACTGTGCTTCATTGCTTCCAGGGCTCTTTCTGCATCGAATTCTCTTATTCCTTTCATGTAGGCATCGACGATAACAGACACCGCATGATAACCGATCTTGCTGCCGGTGTCGTTCCCGGCCAGCTCCCACATAGGCAGCTTGCCTCCTTTTTCGTAAAAATCCAGCAAGGTTCGAATGAAATCCAAGGTTCTTTTTGGCTCTATAATAGTCAAAAGGGGGTGTGCGGCTCGAAATGTGTCCCAGAGCGAAAAGACTGTGTAGTTCACAAAATCGTCGGCTTGGTGGTTTTTTTGATCTGCCCCTCTGTATTGGCCATCGATATCCATGAAAAGATTGGGATTGAGAAGTGCATGGTAAAGGGAGGTGTAAAAAATAATCTTGTGCTCCTTGTTCCTCCCCGAAACCTCGATGCTTTTCAAGGCCTCATTCCAAATGTCCCTGGCTTTCAGTCTGACCCGTTCGAAATTCCAGTCATCGATCTCCGCTTCAAGATTTCGCTGCGCTCCCTCGATACTCACGGATGAAATGCCCACTTTAACCAGAATTTCTTCGCTGGTCTCAGTCCTGAACTGAAAAAACGCTTTGATATCGGTGCCCTCTGCTTTTTCGAGCCCTTCCTTCAATTCCTCATCGACGGCAATTCCGAAGTCAATAAAAGGCTTGGAAAATTGGGCCGTAAAATAGACAACCTGGTCTTCTGCCCAAAGGGACGACCGCCTCATGCCTTCGATTTCTGTTTCACTGACAACTTGAAGGGTCGATTGAAGGACAGGATCACGGTGAGTCAAATCGACGATGATATTCGCCTCTTCTGTCGCAGGAAAAATGTATTTGTGAAATCCAGCCCTGAGAGTTGCCGTCAATTCCACATCTATTCCGTAATCCTCAAGGCGGACCCGATAGTATCCGGGCGAAGCCTCTTCCCTGTCATGGCTGAACTTCGAAGCATATCCCGATGCGGTGTCCTGCGGAGAACCGCGTTGAAGCCTGACGCTTCCGACTGTCGGCATCACGAGAATGTCTCCGTAATCGGAAACTCCGGTTCCACTGAGATGTGTATGACTGAAACCATAGAGCGTGTCATCCGAATAATGATAGCCCGAGTTTCCCTCCCGGCCTTGAAGCCGAGTGTCAGGGCTGAGCTGGACCATCCCGAAAGGAAGGCTTGCCCCCGGATACGTGTGACCGTTTCCGTCGGTCCCGATGAATGGATCGACGTAGCCGGTGAGGCTCACTTCTTTTTGCGGTGCACACACGGCCAGAAAGACAATAATAAAAACTGCGGATAACGATTTGAATCTCAGGAGAGGGGCTGTCATATTCTGTCGGTTCACATCCTCAATGTAATTTCACAGATTCAGCACCAGTGAACTGAAGATGTAGTGGTCGGCACTCTTGAATCCTGGGATGGGCTTATGATTGTAGTGGATTTGATAACTGAATTTTAGGGCAAGAAATTTACTGATATCGGCAGAAAGCGAGACCAGGGAGGAAATCCGATAATCTTTGGAATCTTTCAGATTGAAAAACAGAATTTCTTGAATGTCCAAAAAAGAGCTGGATGAAAGAGACAGCTTGACCGCATTGGAAACGAGCATGGAAAGGAATGAGAAGGTTTCATTCCCCAAGATGGCTTGATTGCCCTCAAGATCCGGGAAAGGACTCACGATCATGTTCTTTTCGCCGTTCCAGCCCACAGAAGCCTCGGTAGAGAAGTCGACACTTTCTTTTTTGATCCAGGTGTAGCCGATACCGCCGGTCAATGAAAGCCGGTGTAAATATCCTGCCAGTTCATTTCTTTCGAACCGGCCCAAGCCGAGAAAATAGGCCTTTTCCAGAAAATCTCTCTTGTATTTCAGATGTCCGTAATAAAGCTCAGAATCTTTATTCCCCTCATTCCGGCTGCTGATGACACTCCCTTTGATCTGAAACTGATTTTTTTCAAGGCGCAGGCTCTGCTCGGTATCAAAAGCGAAAGTCATTGTTTCGGTGTTGCCGGCCGTGAGGAGGAGAGACAGACTCGTCGAAGATGTATAGGGAGGAGGCTTCTCTTCTCCCTGTACTTCCTGCCCCGCCTCAACAAACGGAGAACAAACAAGGCCAATAATCCCCATGCACAAGAAAAAACGAAAGATTTTATTATTCATTTTGATTCTACTGAATCGGACTTCAAGTATTTATCGTACCATTCCAGCATCCGCGTGTACATATCCTTTCTTTCTTCAGCCGTATGCGGACCTCCGTGTGCACCGTTGTGATACCTGAGCCAGACTACCTTTTTTCCCAGACGCCTCAGAGCATAATAAATCTCCTGTGATTGAAGGGCCTCGACATTTGGATCCTGATCACCTGTTATACAGAGTAAAGGCGTTTTGATCCGGTCAGCGTACAAAATGGCCGAATGGGCCAGGTATCTTTCCGGATAGTCCCACATCGTTCCGCCGATTCGATCCTGACTTTTCTCCGGTGCATGGATATTGCGCACTCCGATCCGGGGACTTTGAGTGTAAAAGCTGATCATGTTCACTTTTCCGGAGTTGTTGATGGCTGCTTTGAAACGGTCGGTTTGAGTGATGAGAAGTACGGTCGCATAGCCGCCGTAGCTCGTCCCCTGAATTCCCAATCGGTCGGGATCGGCAATCCCCATCTCAATGACTTTATTGACGGCGGCCAGGGCTCCTTTAGCCCATGCTTCGCCGGGATATCCTTGGTCGAAACGGACAGAGGGATGCAGGACAGCGTATCCGGCTGAGGTGAAGATGTTCAAAGTGGAATTGAAACCGTTATCAAAATAGCTCTCATAGACTTCTGTGATAAGGGGATATCTTTGTCCTTTCTCATAATCGGTTGGATAGTAAAGCACACCGTAAAGCTTCCGTCCGTCCGCATCTCTATAGGAGATGAGTTCTGTGTGGCTGAGTGCTTTAGTTCCGAGTTGAGGATTGAGATACGTCAACTTTATTGTGTTTTTGAAAGCGGTATCGGCCACATACCATTCATCAGGAGAGTCTCCGTCCGAATCTGTAAAAACAAAAAACCGTCCGTCGTCGGACATCTGCCATCTTCGGTAGAGGTGATCACTTCGAATCAGATCAGTGAGTTTTCCAGTTTGAACATTCATCCGAACCAGTCCCCTATCGTATCTGTCCGGAGTCGAATAGGAAAAAAAGAGGCTCTGACCGTCAGGGCTCCAATCAACAATCTGAAGGGAAGGACTTGTATCTTCATCTTCGGGAAATTCATAAATCATCCGGCGATCTCCCGTCTGGACATCGATCAACCAAAATTGACGGGGAGGCGAGGACTGTCTATTTGGCTGTTCTTCTTCTGATGTGGGCCGAGAGCTTGAACATAGAAGCTGTTGCCCATTCGGGCTGAAACGGAGAACGGAAAAGCGCTGCTTCTGTTCTTTTTGAGTGTCTTCTTTCTTCTCAGAGTCCGAGTCCGGCTTTTTCTCTTCGTCCGCTGTCAGGTTTCTGGGTTTGTCTTCCTTGATCGCCATAACAAAGACATCTCCCTTTTCGGAATAGGACAGCAGGGTGTTGTCTTTCGCCCATCTCAGCCTGCGCCCTTCATATTTTTCGAGGAGAACGCGAGGCTGGCCGGCTGGTAGTTCCAGTATTTCCAATTGATTGGATGTTCCGGATATCACATCATAACTCGTCTTCACCGTCACATCCCGTTCAAAAATAAAATATTTCCCATCTTCTGTCAGTCGTACGGATAGGAGCTGAGTCTCCGGGAGTATTTTGGTCAGCTTTTTTGCTTTGAGATCCCAAAATGCGGGAATCTTTAGATTTCCCCTTCGCCTCACTTCGTCCCAAAGAAGAAAAGGATTTTCGGAATCATGGACAATGATCGGAGCTTGCGTGGCATAATCGAACCTCTCTTTGCTTTTCTGAAGCCAATTTTCGGTCCGCAGGGCAAAATGGAGACTCTTCCCATCTTCCGACCAAAAAAGATGAGAATTAGAGGCAACAGTTCCATGTGCAGATGTATCTATTTTCTCAATTTGTCCGGAGGAACGATTCCAAACAGTCAGCCTGTATTCCCCCTCCTCGAAGAGAAAAAAAGCTAATTCCTGGCCATCAGGAGACCAACTGGGGGACCGAACCTGTTGTTTCTCCGCAAAGAGTTTTTTTTGCTGACCTGTCTCTGTATTGATAACAACAAGGTCATTCTTGAAAGGGGACACATATGTCGGGTCACCATAGCGGTAATTGTCTCGAGGTAAACTGTCTATCCTGGT
>CBFDBS010000040.1:0-11770 GCA_965603105.1 uncultured bacterium | reverse complement strand
AACCTCTCCTCCCGAAACAGCCCCCGCCCGAGATGCCCCATCCCCGGCTCACCAGAAAATGGAAGCAGATAACGGCTCCATCGGCAAAGAAAATCCAACTTTCACTCAAACGATCGGCGTCCAACCGGAGAAGTTCATTGGAGACCTCGTCTCGATGAGATTCAAAGACGCCGACCTGCGTGATGTTGTCCTCTATCTTGGAGAACTGGCCAATTTGAACGTCGTCTTCGACTCTGCTGTCGCCGGAGAAGTTACCTGTAATCTCGTCGATGTCCCTTGGGACCAGGCTCTGAATGTCATTCTCACCAATAACAAAATGGGGAAAGTTATAGAAGGGAATATTCTGAGAGTCGCTCCAGTCGATGTGCTCACCCGAGAAAAGGAAGCGGTGCAAAAAATCCAGGAAAGTATAGAGTCTACAGATCCTCTCATGATCAAAACGTTTCCCCTCTCCTATGCCGAAGCCGAAGATGTTCAGCTTCTCCTTACCAATAAGATGTCCGATCGAGGAGAGATTCTTGTCGACGTTCGGACCAATACACTGGTCATCACCGATATCCAAGACCGGATCGATATCATCGAAGAGCTGATCACGACTTTTGATAAACCGACGCCTCAGGTCACCATTGAAGCCCGGATTGTGGAAGCGTCTTCAACTTTCATCCGGAATCTGGGTGTCCAGTGGGGCTGGAGGGGAATCGCAGATCCCTTTTACGGAAACCAGACTTCCCTGCAGTTCCCGAATAAAATCAACCTGGATGGAGCGATGATTCCCCAGGGACTGGTGACCAAAGGAGTGGGGGGCCCGCTGGGCGGATATGGCATAAACCTCCCGGCACCAGCCTTTTCCACGGCTGTAGGACTGTCTCTAACCAACGTTTTAGACACCTTCGGACTTGACATGGCCCTTACAGCCTTGGAGACATCGGGGACAGGAAAAATCATTTCACGCCCGACCGTAACAACCCAAAACAATATTCAAGCGGAAATCATTCAGGGCAGCCAGATCCCGGTCCAAACCGTTGCCAATTTCACAACCACAGTCACCTTCGTCAACGCCGCCCTCGAACTCAGGGCGACACCTCAAATCACCGAAAAGGGAACAATAATCATGTATATCGAAATCAAAAACAATGCCCCCGATTTCGGTAATCTGGTCAACGGCATCCCCCCCATCAACATGCAGAGTGCGAGGACTACAGTCATGGTGCCCGACGGCGGGACAACAGTCATCGGCGGAATTTACCATACGGAAAACTCCGTAACTAAAGACCGTGTCCCCCTACTTCATAAAATACCAATTCTGGGAAATCTTTTCCGCTCGTCGGCACGAACGGAAAAAAGCAAAGAACTGCTCATCTTCATAACACCCAGAATTAACAAAAATTAAGGTGAGAACGATGAAAAAAGCTCTAACAATCATCCAATTGTCAGCCCTGGTGGCAGTCCTCCTGTTCTTCAGCTCATGCAATAAACTCTCCAAAGACACACGTTCCAACAGCCTGCTCATCATCGAAAACTTAACCGGGACTGATATCTCAGGCTTAGTGGTGAATTTCCTTCAGTCGGATGTCCTGACTCATCTCGACACGATTGTCGCCGACCCAGCCAAGGTAACATTCACAGCGGAACTTCTCAGCCCAGGTGTTATCGATACCTCCCAGTACTCAGACATCCTGGTGACCCGCTATGTGGTGTCCTTCACACGCTCGGACGGCAAGAACGTCGAGGGAGTTGATGTCCCCTATTCCTTCGAGGGTTATCTCTCCGCTTTAGTCAATGTCGGAACAAGCACGAACATCAGCTTCATTATAGTCAGAGAGGTGGCCAAGCTCGAACCTCCTCTTGTCGACCTGCAAGACGGGAGAGGAGACGGAGTTCTTCAGGTGAAAGCACGTGTCGATTTTTACGGCCATGACCTGGCCAATAAAAATGTAATGGCCACCGGCTATTTGAACATCTTTTTTGCCAACTATGCCGATATTGGCAGTTAATGACGGAGGAAGGAACCGATGAAAAACAAAAAAAACATTTATACAATCCTGGCTCTTGTCGCGTTAATGATTTTCACTTCATCCTGCAATCGGAACGCCCTAGAAGAACCCTCCCCTTTTGGCCCTTCTACTTTCTCCATGCTCTTGAACATGTCGGCCTCTCCCAATGTCCTCTTTGCAGGTGCCAACCGGGAAATGACAACCATTACGACGACTCTCAAAAGATATGACGGAATGGCCATCTCCGGCGAGACCGTCCATTTCGATATCCGGGATTTTGTAGGAACGAAGGCCACAGTCGGATATTTTGAAGGCAATTTGTCTACCTCAACTCAAGTCACGGACCAGAATGGGATGGTCAGAATAAACTACTACGGCCCCTTCGCTCAGGAGTTATTGACCGATTTTACTGTTTACATCACGGCCGTCGTTGCCTGGGAAGGACAGGAGTTCATCAGCGAATTTGCTCCTGTCTACATCATAAGAGATGCCGCAACCATGGCCTTTGCAGTTGTCGCCGATCCAAATGTTCTTCTGGCTACTGATGCCCGCCCTCAGTCCCAGATCAAGGCCTATTTCAATACAGCAGACGGGATTCCCGTTGCCGGCAGAAAGGTGTTTTTTAGGATAGACTCATTCGACAGCTATTTCATATCCGGAGGAGTCTTCGATGGCAACAAAACACTGACCTATGCTGTGACCGACGACAGCGGATTCGCCGCCGTCACTTACTACGGTCCCACAAAATATGAGATTGGTGGAGATGGTTGGGTCACCCTCAAAGTCCAACCGGAAACGAGCACTGGCAATTATATCCACGAAGAGATCGACATAAGAATTCTGAAAGACCGATAAGAACTGTTTCGGGTGGAACACTGATTATGCTGTCTGCAAGGGAGAGAGTCCCCGTCTTCATTATCGTTTGAACGCATATCCCTTTTCATGAGAAGCGCCTAAATGAACGGGGCTATTCGTAGACAAAGACTGATTTTCGCGTTTTAACGAGAGCAAGGGAGTCCTCGAGGACATCGTCAATATCCTTTCTTTTCCTGGCTTTCAAGACAACCTGAATACGGTTATACCCCCGAAGTTTGGACACTGAGGCCCGGGCCGGGCCCAAAATTTCCACTTGATCCGACAATCCTTGGAGTGAGGCAAAAAAAGTCCGGGAACTCCTGGCTAGAGTCCTCAGGTCATCCCCAGTAAATAAAACTTCGACAACGCAGCCGAAGGGCGGGTATTTCATAAGGCGTCTATATTTCATTTCCAGACGGAAGAAAGAAAGGAAATCTCCCTTGGCGGCCGATCGAATGCTGAAGTGAGGAGATCCCGACGTCTGAATCAAAAGCTCGGATGTATCATTCTTTTCCAAAAATGAGGCCATTTGGCTCAGCCGCCCGAAAGCCCTCTGGCCCGCCCGAAAATCCGAGAAAGACAGAGCCGTCTCAGGGTGCAGAACGGCTACAGCCGGTACCCGAGGAAGGTCCCGCCGATGGGCAAGCAGCTGCGTTCCAACAAGCAGATCGATTTTGCCTTCGCTGAACAAATCAACGGCTCTATCCTGATCCCCTTTTCCTTTGACGGCATCCGGATTGAAGGCACGGATGTTAGCGCGGGGGAAAGTTTTTCGGAGCTCCTCTTCTACAGCTTCTGCTCCGAAACTTTTTCCCAAGACCATCTTCCCGGTACAGGATGGACACTTATCCAATCTGTCCATAGATCCGTTGCAGTAGTGGCAAACAAGTTTTTCTTCCTGTTTGTGATAGGCTAAAGAAATATCACAGCGGCTGCAGTGGGGAATGGAACCGCATCTCGAACAGATGAGGAAAGGGGCATACCCCCGCCGATTGAAAAAGACAAGGACCTGTTCTTTTCGGTTCAGACGCTGCTGGATCCGTCTCAGAATGACAGAATCGATTTTTTGTCCGGCCGGAGGGACTCCGGTCAACACCACTCGGTAGCAAGGAATTTCACTTTCCAGAGACATCAGACGGCCCTGCCGCTCGGCACGATAAAATCCCTCCACAGTGGGCATCGAAGATCCGAAAACCACGACAGCCGTTTCCTTTTGTCCTCTGATCAAGGCTCCTTTTCGGGCATCATAGACAGGGCTTTCTGTTTGGTAGTAGGATTCATCATGCTCCTCATCGACAATAATCAAGCCCAGATTTTCTAAAGGAGAAAACAGAGCGGAGCGCGGCCCGACCACAAGGTGGACATTCCCCTCCCTGATCCTCTTCCATTCCATTTCCCTCTGGCTGTCCGTCATGCGGCTGTGCAGCACGGCCACACCCTGTCCGAAAGTGCTAATGAATCTTTCCCGGACAGTCCCCGTGAGGGATATCTCAGGCACCAGGAAGAGGGCGGTCTTTTTCAAACCGACATTCTTCCTCAGAAGCGCAAAATAGACCGATTCTCTTTTTTCATCCGGGCCGAACAGGAGATAGGAATGAAATTCACTTCGGCCCAAACGGGAAGACATGCGCTGGGCGGCCGGAAACAGCTTTGTATCCAATGAAAAATCCATCTCCAGCTGAGTCGGTTGTGTTGAGTGAACTTGAACGGCTCTCCTAGCCGAAAAACGGATATCCTTAACGATGCGGATCATCTCTTTTTTTTCCAGTCCGGATAATAGAGAAGTTACACTCTTCAACCCACCTTGCCGCTGGAGAAAACGGAAAGAATAAGAGTTTTTGCCCAAAAGGTCGAGAATCTTCCTTTCATCGCCGCTCAGGTTTTTCCCGGCCAGGGCCGCCCTCCCCTGCTCCGTGATTGAGACTCTGGGTTTGCTTTTGAGGATCAAAGAAGGGGGAAGTGAAGCCTGAAGAATTTCACCCCAGGAGGAATGGGAATCACGGCTCAACTTATGAGTGAAGGAAAGAAACTCAGGCGTAAAAATCGGTGCACCATCGAGCACCTCATCGATTTCTTTGATCGTTTTAATATCCGGGGGTTTTCGCCTTTTCAACCTAACGATAAATCCGGTCAACAGTCTGTTATGAAAAGAAGTGAGCACACGGGAACCGATCTTGGTTTTTTCAACCAATCGCTCGGGAACAGAGTAAAGAAACGTCCTTTTCAGAGGCAGGGGAAAAACGATTTCTGCATAGAGTTTCATTTTTTGTCCAGGTAGGCCATAACCTTCTGCATGTCCTCCCAGACCATTTTGCGAATGATTCTGTTGCCCTCATTCCTGATCAGATAGGCGGGATGAAAGGTGGGCATAATTTTGATATCTCCAAATTCATGGAATTCTCCCCTCAATGCAGTCATCCCCAGCTTGGAGGTGATGAAAAAATCGGCGGCCACCTTGCCGAGAGTGACGATGACTCTTGGACGGATGAGATCGATTTGACGCATAAGGTATTCCTTGCAACAAGCAACTTCATCCGCTTGAGGATTCCTATTTTTTGGAGGCCTGCACTTGACAATATTGGTTATATAAACCTCATCTCTTTGGAACTTCATAGCCTGAATGATTTTGGTCAGCAGCTGTCCCGCCCGGCCCACAAAAGGCCTTCCCTGAATGTCTTCATCACGGCCGGGAGCTTCGCCCACAAACAAAATCGCGGTGCGAATATTTCCTTCCCCGGGGACGGCCTTGTGGCGGCTTTCCGCCAGGGGGCATCTTGTGCAGCAGAGGATTTCCTCTTCCAGGCCGTGGAGGGGAGATTCCTCGGCTACAAACTCAATCCCCAGCTGGGAAAAATATTTTATTCCCTCTTCGAGACCATCCAGTATCGTATCATCCGGTCTGACCAATGATTCCCTCGATTTCATTCAGAATGATTCGGCTGATTTCAAGCTTGCTCGCCTTCTCTGACCGGACGACGCGGCCGCCTGGGAAAAAAAGGCTCACTCGATTGTCGTCCGACTCGAATCCGATGCCCTCTTCCAACACATCATTGGCAACGATCATGTCCAGAGATTTCTTTTTGAGCTTGGCGAGAGCATTGCGCTCGACATTTTCCGTTTCCGCGGCAAAACCGACCAGAATCTGTTTCTTTTTCTCGCGGCTCAACCGGAGCAGGATGTCTTCGGTCGGAACAAGAGAAAGGCCCTCCGAAAATTCCGCCTTCTTCACTTTTTCGGCGGCCCGGCGGGAGAACTTGAAATCAGAAACAGCGGCGGCCATGATCAAGATATCGGCATCCGGAAAGTGCTTTTGCACCGCCGCGTCCATTTCTTGGGCGGTTTGGACGCGGTGGTGGTTCGCCCTTTGTGGAGGGACAAGTTGAGTGGGGCCGGAAATGAGCACAACCTCTGCCCCACGCCGGAGAGCCTCGGCGGCAAGCTCATATCCCATTTTCCCTGAAGAGCGGTTGGAAACGAAGCGGACAGGATCAAGGAACTCACGTGTGGGACCCGCTGTCACAAGGACCTTCTTTCCCTGGAGGCTTTGGGTTTTAGCCATAACCTGAAGGCTCATCTCAACGATCTTCTCGGGGGAAGCCAGCCTCCCCCACCCTTCCTCACGGCAGGCCAGGTATCCCTCCTCCGGTTCTACAAAAAAAACGCCCCATTCCCTCAATTTTTGCATGTTGGCCTGTGTCTGTTTGTGGAGGTACATGGCTTCATTCATCGCCGGTGCGACCAGGACGGGTGAATTGACGGCCATGTAAAAAGTGGACAGGAAATCATCGGCAATTCCGCCCGCCAGCTTGCCTATAGAATTTGCCGTCGCCGGCGCAACAACGAACAGCTCGATTTTTTTAGCCAATTCCACATGATCGATCGATTCGACAGACCGGTCTTCAAAAGGATCGACCAACACCTTCCGCCGCGAAAGAGCGCTGAAAAGCAAAGGGGACACCATCCGCGTGGCGTTCTTGGTCATGATGACCTGGACTTCGTAGCCTTTTTTTTGGAAACCCCGCAATACATCGCAGGCTTTATAGATGGAGATCGAGGAACACACACCTAACGCGATTGTACACATCCTCTCTCCTTTCATTCGTCTTGAATAAATGTCTTCAAGATCGGCTGGATGGCCTCCCGTCGCGACTCCCTCCGGCATCGGACTGAAAGGACAATCGCCTCCAACTCTCGGGCGGCCTCTTCCAACCGGTCGTTGATGATAATGTAGTCAAAATGAGGATAGCTCAAAATTTCCTTTTTGGCGGCGGCGAGTCTTCTCTGGATGGATTCCTCTGTCTCGTCACCCCGCTGGAACAGCCGCCTCTTCAGCTCTTCAAACCGGGGTGGAAAAATAAAAATCAGGACGGATTTCTCATATTTCTCCCGTATCTGTCGAGCTCCCTGGATATCGATATCCAGCACAAGCACCATGCCCCTCTCTTTTTTTTCTATTTCCTCTCTGGATGTCCCATAGAAATTCCCGTGGACTTCGGCCCACTCGGCAAAAGCCTTTCGTTCGATTTTTTCCTTGAATGCTTCTTCCGAGATAAAAAAATAATCCTTTCCTTCGGCCTCCGCAACTCTTCGCTTTCTAGTCGTATGGGAGGTCGAGAAAGCGAGCCCATCCATTTCCTCCAACACTTTTTTAACGAGCGTCGTTTTCCCGCAACCGGAAGGCCCAGAAACGACAAACAGCCCGTTCATGTCAGATCCCCTCGCCTCTCTTTCATTCAAGGTTTTGCACCTGTTGCCGTACGATTTCCACTTCCCCTTTCATGACCAATCCCTGTTTGACAATCCCCAAATCCTGGGCTTTGGAATTGATTGTATTGGCCTCCCGAAACATCTCCTGCGTCAGAAAATCAAGGTTCTTGCCGACGGGGTCCCTCCTGTCCGAAGAAAGCAGTTCAATAAAATGATCCACGTGGCATTTCAGGCGGGCTATTTCTTCTGTCAAATCATACCTCTGGGCATAATAGGCCACTTCGGCGGCCATTTTCTCCTCGGAGATGGAGGCTTGGTGGCCCAGCTCTCTCAATCTCTCGTTCAATCTTTTCTGGATCTTTTTCGGCTGTTTGGCTGACAGAATCTCGACCTGTTTTACGACACGATGTAAATTTTTGATATGGCGGATGATTTCCGTCTTCAGTAGCTTTCCCTCCCTTGTTCTTCCTTTGATGAGATCGAGCAAGGTCTTTGTGAAGCATTCTTCCAAATAGGCAATTTCATCCTTCGAGAATTTCTTCCTCCGGATCTGGACAACATAGGGAAGGTTAAAAAGATTCTCGACATTGAGATTCACATTCTTCATCATCCGGGAGGAAATATTTTCAAGGGAAGACAGCAACTCTTTCAGGACGGCTTCGTTGACACGCACCTCCAGTTTCCCGGGATCGAGAAAATCCACCTCGACCAAAACCTCTAGCCGCCCCCTCTGAAGCTCTTTGCTGCAGATACGCCTGAACCTTTCTTCCATCTCTTTACTGTGGTTGCCGCGGAAACTCCAGTCAAAAAAGCGATGATTCAATGAACGGATGCTTATCTTGACGGAAAGACTTTTGGATTCAAACCTCTTTTCGGCAAAACCGGTCATGCTCCGTATCAATTTTCGTTCTCCTTCTCTTCAGGAAATTGAAGCTCATACAATTTCTTATATATTCCATCCTGTCCAATCAACTGCTGATGTGTCCCTCTTTCCACGATCGTTCCCCGGTCAACGACAAGTATGGTGTCGGCATTTCTGATCGTGGACAGCCGGTGGGCAATAACAATAGATGTCCTGTTTTTGAGAACATTGGCCAAGGCAGCCTGAATGAGACGTTCGGATTCAGAATCCAGGGCCGATGTGGCCTCATCGAGAATTAAGAGGGGCGGATTTTTGAGCAGCGCCCGAGCAATGGCCAGCCGCTGTCTCTGTCCGCTGGACAGGAGCGCTCCTCTTTCCCCGATAATCGTGTCGTATCCATAGGGAAGCTGGCAGATGAACTCGTCAGCTTTGGCCGCTTTTGCCGTTGAGATGATCTCATCCATGGGGATTTCCTCAAGCCCGTAGGCGATGTTGTTCCTGACAGTGTCGTTGAAAAGGATGAGCTCTTGAGTGACGAGCCCTATCTGAGAGCGCAAGGAGTTCAGGGTCACCTCCCGGATGTCCACACCGTCAATCATAATTCTTCCCGCCGAAGGTTCATAGAATCGGGAAAGGAGATTGATGATGGTGGTTTTACCCGATCCGCTCAGCCCGACCAAGGCCACCATTTCGGAGGATTTGATCTCAAAACTGACATCAAACAGGACAGGTCTGGTTTCGTCATAACTGAAAGACACATTCACAAATTCCACATGACCCTGAACCTGGGGAAGAGGAGAGGCAACAGGACTGTCCACAATCTGCGACGGGGCGTGCAGAATCTCTTTGATCCTCTCATAAGAAGCCAATCCTTGCTGGATGACGACATTGGCACGGCTCAGCCTTTTTATGGGCGTGAAGGAGTAGAACATGGCCACAATAAAAGCCGTAAAGTCTCCGGCACTTATAGCGCCCTGATCAATTCTTGAAGTACCGACAATCAGGATAAATGCCCCCACAATCCCCCCCAGAAATTCCATAAAAGGAGAACTGAGGCTTCCGATCCAGGCCAGCTTCAAATTTGTTTTCAGATAATCTTTTGTCGCCAGGCAAAACTTCTTCAGCTCGAATTTCTCCATGGTGAACGCCTTGACAATTTTACTTCCTGTGATCATCTCATGGAGGAGATCATAGATATGAGACATTTTGACTTGGTTCTGCTTCCCTCTCTTTTTTAAATACTTCGAAAATGTCGCTAAAGGAACAACGGCCAGGGGAGCAATCACAAAGGAGACAATGGCCAAGTGCCAATCCGTAATGAAGACAAAAGCGAGCAGAGCCAGTAAGGTGAAGGATTCCTGGATAAAGTCCTTCATGCTGCCTGAGACTGCTTCCTGCACCTTGTCCACATCGCTGGTCAAATGGGTCATGATTTTTCCGGTTGCCGTGTTGTCAAAATAACTCGCGGATTGATAAAGGAGGTTTTCGTAGAGGTCATTCCTCATGTTTCGCACGACTCGGATACCAACGGAATTCATAAAATAGGAAGAGAGAAAGGTAAACAATCCTTTTCCGAAAATGGCCACTACGAGCAGGAGAGGGATAAATAACTCCAGCTGTTCTTGGGTCACGTTAAAAGTCTCGAAAACATAATTCATCAACCGGTTTTTTTCAACCAAGGTCTCAGGGGCAACTTTGAGCATGTTGTCGATGATGGGCTGGACAAGGTTGACAAAGACAAAAGTGAATAAAGCCACAAAAACAGTAAAAATCAGGGCGGAGATGAGCCTCTTCTTTTCCGAAAGGGACAGTTTCAACAGTTCGAAGAGGACTTTCATTGTGATCGATGCCCGGCTGGGATGAAATCACAGGCAATCCGCCAGGCGTTGAGTGCCGAACCAAAGGTCAGATTATCCGCAACGGTCCACATCCAAACGCCGAGGGGATTGGAATTATCCATCTTGATCTGACTGATATAGATATCTTCCTTCCCGGCAGCCGTAACGCAGGAAGCAGGACAGACAGGAGAAGACGGAAAAAATTTAAAAGGATGTGTTTTTTTGAAAAGTTCTTCGATCTGCTGCTTTTCCGCTCTCCTCCCCAATTCCAGATAGGACATGATGGAATAGCAATGGAACACCGGAGCTTGAACAATGGATAGAGAAAACGGAACTTTCTTTCTCCCGAAAATCTGGCCGACCTCATTAATAATTTGTCTTTCAAAGGAAGTGTACCCATATTCGTCTCCGCGATCGACCTGGGAAAGAATGTTGAAGGCCGTCTGGGCTTTGAAAACATTTTTCTTAAGAGATGCTCCGTTCAAGATGTCAACACTTTGATTCACCAGTTCCGCTATTCCAGACTCCTCGAAGGCAGATGCAGGTTGGAGCACGAAGGACAATGCTTTCTTCAAACCAAACGGCTGCCAAGCGGCTTGAAAAAGATAGGAGAGAATAACGGTCACTGGATGAGGATTGGCCACCAGGCTCGGATTTTTCTCTAGCACTTTTTTGTCATTGATGCCGGCCACGACAACCGGGATTTTTGGATCCCTGTCGAATGTTTCGCTCAAATCGATGGCCATAAATCCTTTCTTTGCCGCCAGAGTCCCAATCCTTCTGTTTGTCTTCCGATCGGCGGCTAAAAAGACGAGATCGGCTTGACTGAGCATCTCTTCTTCAAGCGGCTGAATGACTTTGGGCTCTCCTTGGAATTCGGTGAGTTTGCTGTAGGATTCTTCCACATGGGGATCAAAAAACTCAATTTTATCAACAGGGAATTTTTTTTGACTCAAAATTTCCTTGATTTCCTTGCCGCGCATCGAGTCCGTGCCGACAAGGGCCAGATTGAGTTTTTTTCGTTCTTTCATCTATGCGCGCTAACCATTCAGGTGATGTGATTCTTTATATTCAGTTAAGATGTGATGGAGTCTATCTTTATATATGAGCTTTTTCTTTTTCAATTCTCTGATACGCACCTTGTCGGGCTCGGATGGAAAGTTTTTTTTCTGAAGTTTTTCCAGTTCGCTGTCGTACAGTCTGTGCTGTTCGAAGGCATTTTTGAAATCTTCATTTTCTTTCAAAAGGAGCTCTTTAAGACTGTTCTCATCCATTACAGAATCCCTCCAAGCTGCAAGAATATCATATCATCACCCCTATTTCAATTTGGGAACCGCCCGGGAAGCATCCCCCGTTCTATGAAGACCTCAAGTAACTCTTCGGAGAACTAGTCACAAAACAAAAAAGCATTTCCAAAACCGGGATGAATTACGAGCAAGGGAGAGTTTTGGAAATGCTCCCACAAAACAATTTTCAATTGACTTTCATCGAAGAGAAAATTATACTTATCAACC
>CBFDBS010000039.1:0-11875 GCA_965603105.1 uncultured bacterium | reverse complement strand
TGAGCTACGTTTCACTTACTTCGGATTTCTGCTGCCATGCCTCACCTCTTTTTTCATTTTCCATCTCACTGGGGGAGTGCTCAATCTTATTTAAGGTTTAAAAGAAATGTCAAAAAGCATTCTTGATATGAGAGATGGTAAAGCCTTCCCTTTCGTCATAATAAAGGGAGATGACATCGAATCTGCTTTCCACATCGAGCTTGTCTTTTTTGGCGCAGTAGCCCAAGGCGATTTTTTTTATCTGCTCCTGCTTTTTTGGAGTGACCGATTCTTCAGGGAAGCCGGCTGAGTGGCTCCTCCTCGTTTTGACTTCGACAAAAACGAGGATAGGGCCGTCATAGGCGATGATATCGATTTCTCCCCTAAAGAGGCGGAAACCCTTTTCGATAATCCTGTATTTTTTCTTTTTTAAGAAACGGAGGGCGATTTCTTCACCGGCTTTCCCCAATCGATGGGGGGATATCTTTCCTATCCGGACTTTTTTTTCCAACGGACCGTCCCATCCTTCATGTCTTCGAGAATGATGCCCTTTTCGTAAAGCTCATTTCTGATGAGGTCGGCCATCTGGAAATCTTTTCCCTGTCGTGCCTTCTGCCTTTCTGCAATTTTCAGCTCGATATCCTGGGGCAGCGACTCTTCTTTCTGATCGTCGAGAATGCCCAGCACAGAATTCATCCTTTCGACGGCTGTGATAATGATCTCTTTGTCCTTGATTCGTACCCGGTTTTTCGACAAAAGGATGTTGATCTTTTTGATCATTTCGAAGAAGGACGAAAGGGCAATGGATATGTTCAGATCGTCGTTCAAGCCGGTAGTGAACCGCTTAAGCGTTTTGTCGACCAGAGAGGACACTTCCTGACTAGCACCATCTGGGAAATGGCGATTGTTCAACTCATAGACAAAGTCTTTGACTCTCTGGATGGAGAGTTGTGCCTGCTGACAGGCCTCGAAGGTGAAATTGAGCATTTTTCTGTAATGAGTGGACAGCAGCAGGAGACGGATGGACTTCGGATTGAATCCCCTCTCGAGAATGTCGTTCAGCCTGTACTGATTCCCCTTTGATTTGGCCATTTTTTTGCCGTCGACAATAAGGTGGTGGCAGTGAAGCCAATAATTGACAAATTTTTTACCGGAACCGGCTTCTGATTGGGCAATCTCATTCTCGTGATGAGGAAAAATATTGTCCACGCCTCCGCAATGGATATCGAACGATTCTCCCAGGTATTTAGAACTCATGGCCGAACACTCGATGTGCCATCCCGGTCTTCCCGCTCCAATCTCTGTCTCCCAAAAAGGCTCCCCCTCTTTTTTTTCCTTCCACAGTGCAAAATCATGGACGTTTTCCTTTTCATACTCATCGCTGTCGATCCGTTCTCCTGGCCTCAGCTCATTCAGTTCTATTTTAGATAGACGTCCGTAGGAAGGAAATTTCTCGATACTGAAATAGATAGAGCCGTTCTTCCTGTAAGCCGCTCCTTTGTTGAGAAGGGATTGGATGAGCTGGACCATCTCGGGAATGTGTTCGGTGGCTCGGGGATAAAAATCGGCTTTGATGATATTCAAGGTGTCCAAATCGTCAAAAAAAGCGTCGGTGTATTTTTCTGTGTATTCTTTGAGCGATTGTCCTTGCTCATTGGCTCCTTTGATGGTTTTATCGTCCACATCGGTGATGTTCATCACATGGATTACTTGATAGCCCGAAAAAAGAAGAATACGCTTGAGCAAGTCCTCAAACATGTAGGCCCGGTAATTTCCGATATGGGCATAGTCGTAGACGGTTGGCCCGCAGGTGTAGAGTTTGACCTTTCCTTTTTCCAGGGAGCGGAAGGATTCAACTTTGCCCGAGAGTGTATTGAAGAATTTCAGCATTCATGCTTATTATCAGAAGATTGACGCTGTGAGTCAACCACCCCATTCTAAGAAGGATGAATTGTCTTGCGTGCCTGTGTGATTTATGTGATAATTTTGGCTCAATTGAAACTGAAACTATGGGCAAATGTTTAGGAATTCGCCGGGAAGATAAAAATCCATGGGAGAGACGTGTTCCCCTCATTCCTTCTCATATTCGTGAGCTCATCCGTGAGTCTTCACTCGCGGTTTCCCTTCAACCTTCCCCCAAACGTATTTTCGCAGATCGAGACTATATCCAGGAAGGGGCCTCCATCGATGAGGACTTGTCGCCATGCCCAGTGATTTTTGCCGTTAAGGAAATTCCTGTGGATCAGTTTCTGGAAAGAAAGGCCTATGTCTTTTTTTCTCATACTATCAAGGGGCAGCCGTACAACATGCCCATGCTGAAAAGAATGATGGACTTGAAATGTACTCTTATAGACTATGAAAGAATTGCCGATGAGGACGGGCGTAGACTGATATTTTTTGGGACTCAAGCGGGCCAGGCGGGTATGATCGATACCTTTTGGGCCTATGGGCAGCGGTTAAGCCAGAAAGGGCAGAAGACCTTTTTTGCGGATGTTCTGCAGGCAATCCAATATTCAAACCTGAACGAAGCCAAAGAGGCCTTCAGCAGGCTCGGCTGGCGGATCAAGAACAATGGATTGGATTCCTCGCTTGTGCCGCTCGTCTGCGGATTTGCCGGATATGGTCGTGTTTCTCAAGGAGCTCAGGAAATCTTTGATTTGCTGCCTTTCGAACAGATCGCTCCGGAGAAGCTCCTCCAATGGATCAAAAACGGACAGTACGCATCGGACACGCTCTACAAAGTCGTTTTCGAAGAGAAGCATATGGTCACGCCCAAAGATTTAAATTCCTCCTTTGATCTTCAGGATTATTACAGCTCTCCTGAGAAATATTACTCCGTTTTTGAAACATACCTCCCTAGTCTTTCCATCCTTGTCAACTGTATCTATTGGGCCCCGCCTTACCCAAGATTGGTTACAAAAAAATATCTCAAGCAGTTTTGGAGGGAAGATCCTTCGCCTCGGATTGAGGTTATCGGTGATATATCCTGTGACATAGAGGGATCTATCGAGTGCACAGTCCAAGCCACAAGTCCAAATCAACCTGTTTTTATCTATGATCCTTTCACAGAGAAAATACAAATTGGAGTCAAGGGAAGAGGATTGGCCATTATGTCGATTGACAATCTGCCTGCGGAAATACCTCTTGAATCATCCATTTCCTTCAGCTCATCTCTTCTGCCGCTCGTTCCCGGTATCGCTCAGGCCGATTTCAGCGGGAGTTTTGAGAACTGCCAACTGCCCCCTGAAGTGAAGAAGGCCGTCATTCTTTTTCAAGGCGATCTGACTCCTGAATATAAATATTTGGTTAAATTTATTGATTAATGGAGGCACGATTATGAGTAAAGTCCTGATTCTCGGAGCCGGGCTTGTAGCCAAACCGCTTGTCCGCTACCTTTTGGATCATGATTATGATGTCGTAGTGGCCAGCAGGACGGTCAGCAAGGCCATCCGGCTTATTGACAACCACCCCAAGGGAACACCTAAGGAACTCAACCTCAAGAATGAGGATGCGTTAAAGCAGGAAGTGGCAGGAGCTGATGTGGTCATCAGCATGGTTCCCTACGCCTTTCACACAAAAGTCGCCAAATACTGCATCGACTTCGGCAAGCACATGGTCACCACGTCTTATGTGAGTGACGCCATGGGAGATCTCGATGGTGAAGCCAGGAGAGCAGGTATTCTGATACTCAATGAAATGGGTCTTGATCCCGGTATCGATCATATGGAAGCCATGAGAATTATTCATGAAGTTGAGGGTGCGGAAGGTGAAATCACTAGCTTCACATCCTATTGCGGGGGTCTTCCTGCTCCCGAAGCCAATACAAATCCGTTCGGGTACAAGTTTTCTTGGAGTCCGATAGGGGTGCTTCTGGCCGGGAAAAATCCGGCCGAGTACAGGAAAGACAGCGAGGATGTCTTCATTCCTTCCGAGGACCTGTTCTTGAACTATGTGAAGATCAAGATCGAAGAACTGGGTGAGTTTGAGGGATACCCCAACAGGAATTCGCTTCCCTATATCGATCTTTACGGAATCCACTCATCGAGGAACGTACTGCGGGGAACGTTAAGGAATTCCGGCTGGTGTCAAACCATAAAAAAAATCGTGGATTTGGGTCTTCTCAACCAGGAAGAGATCGACTGGACCGGATTCACCTATAAGTCATTCATGAGAGAGCTGATCAACAATCCGGCCGAACAGGATTTGAGAGTGGCTTTAGGTCAATACCTCGATCTCGAGAGCGGCTCAGAAATTATCGACAGGCTCGAATGGCTCGGTCTCTTTGAGGAGACTCCTCTGTCCAAATCCCTAGCTTCACCTTTGGATATTTTAGGGGAGCGAATGCTGGAAAAGCTTCAGTATGGAGAAGGGGAGAGGGATATGATCATCCTTCAACACGCCTTCGAAGCCAAATACTCAGATGATAGAGAAGAAAAAATCATATCCACTTTGATTGACTACGGAATTCCACATGGGGATTCATCCATGGCCAGGACAGTCGGACTTCCCGCGGCCATCGGAACGCGACTCATCCTCGAAGGCAAAATCGATTTGAGCGGAGTTCATATTCCAGTAGTGCCTGAAATCTATCGTCCTGTTCTGGAGGAGCTGAAGGGAATAGGCATAGAATTCAAGGAAAAAAGGGAAGACATCTGAAATCCTGAAATTGACAATTCCGGATTCCTCGATTATCTTTTGATTGAGGAATCACCGATGATTCGAAAACCTGCTGTTGCCGGCTACTTCTATCCTTCCAGAACAGATGAGCTCACTTCACTCGTCCGTTCCATGGTCAATCCGGGTTTGGAAAAGAAGATGGCGATTGCTTTGATCAGTCCTCATGCCGGATTTGTCTATTCGGGACCGGTCGCCGGAGCCCTTTTTTCTTCCGTTTTTCTCCCAAATCGGATCGTTCTCCTCGGCCCAAGCCACAGGATGATCGATTCCAAGTTCGCTTTGATGCAGAAAGGCTCTTGGAGCACTCCCCTCGGAGACGTGCCCGTAGATTCTGAGCTGGCAGATCTGATTATTTCCCATTCTGACCTTTTATCGGTGGATGAGGCGGCCCATGCTAATGAACATTCCATTGAGGTGCAGCTGCCATTCATCCAGTATTTCAATAACGGTGTCTCGATTGTCCCTATTAGCATCGGCTATCATGCCTCTTTCGAAGAGTTGGAGGAGTTGGGCTCGGCTGTTGCTCAGTCCGTTCAAAAAAGCGGAAAGGACGTCTTGATCGTGGCCAGCACCGACATGAGCCATTATGTTTCTCATGAAGAAGCGAAGAGATTGGACTTTCTGGCCATTCAGCAAATCCAAAACCTCAATCCCAGGGGCTTATACGACGTTGTAACCTTAAAAAACATCAGTATGTGCGGCTACCAGCCGACGACAAGTGCAATGATCGCAGCCCTTCAACTGGGTGCTAATGAGGCATCCTTGATCAAATACCAGACTTCAGGTGAAATATCCGGAGACTATGGAGAAGTCGTAGGCTACGCAGGAATTCGGATATCCTAGCAACCTCTTACTCCGGCATTTCTCCTTCGTGACATGCAGTTCTTGAATGGGTGGTACAACTGGAGGGATGCCCGGCACACTCTGCTCCGTCCTCGTCAAAGACCCAACCCACCCCTGGGACAATGTTTCTCAGACGGAGCAGGATGCTGCCGGGCTGTATAGATTATTAAATCTGATCAACCCAATTCCAACAAATCATTTCTGAACTGGGATATGAACCTTTTTTTCCTCTGATTGCAACTTTTTCATGTTAATGCTATAAAATCAAAGGAGAAATTGAAGTGAAGTCGACATCCTTTAGAGAAAAAGACAGGCATATCCTGGATATCATTGTTGAATACTATCTCAAACATGGAAAACCTGTCTCATCAGGATTCATCGCGCAACAAAGCACGCTCAAAGTTTCCCCTGCAACGGTGAGAAATATTATGGCCAAACTGGAAAGAATGAGATTCCTCAGCCAGCCACATACATCTGCAGGCCGAATCCCTACCGATGAAGGTTTGAGGATTTACGTCAACAATATGCTCGGTCAAGCCACACTTCTCAAAAAGCCCGTCCAGCTCTTGACCTATGAGTTGGAGGCGGGTGAAGCCGATTTCAATTCTTATCTCGCGCAGGTAACAAAAACCCTTTCCGAATACTCCGACAACCTCGGATTTGTGATTTCTCCCAGTATCACCAAAGTGAACTTGAAACATCTCCGGTTCATAAAGATTTCTGACGAAAAGATCATGATCATTCTAGTCACGACATCCAAACTCGTCCTGACAGAGGTGATGAAAAACATGGATTACTATTCCCAGGCGCAACTCGATAGCGCCTCCCGGTACATCAACGAAAACTTCAGGGGAAAAAATCTGTGGTATGCGCATGAATATCTGCTGAAAGAAGTCCCCAAGTACAGATTGACGTTCGAGAACATTATCAAGAAACTGATGTCTCTTCTTCAATCTTATGTTTCTCAGGAAGAACGGGAAGGAAGGATTTTTCTTGAAGGAACATCGAAGCTTTTAAATAAATCCGAATGGATAGACCAGAAAACTCTTCATTCGCTTTTCAGAAGTTTCGATGAAAAAACGAGATTGTCTAAACTCATATCAGATATCATCAGTCTTGACAGAGTCAAAGTTTTGATAGGATCGGAACTGAATATTCCCGATATATCCGACTGTTCACTGATCCTTTCCCATTATGGATATGACAGTCAGGTCTTGGGTTCGCTGGGAATTCTGGGTCCTAAGAGAATTCCCTACAAAAGGATCATTCCCATCGTTGACAGTGTGGCCAAAAGACTGAGCGAAACCATCAGTTCAAATCATTAAGGAGGACGGATGTCCACGAAAATTGAGGCCAAGAAGAACTCTTCTAATAAAAAAAACGAAGCTCACACAGAGAATAAAGTTCCATCAAAAAATCATCAGCAGGAAAAAAAGGTGAAGGGTGAGGACACAAAAACTTTAAAAAACAAGCTGAAGAAAAGCGGAGCCGAGATCAAGCAGCTCAAAGCAGATCTGATGGAACTTAAAGCAGAATACCTCAGGCAATTGGCTGACAAAGAGAATCTGCGGAAGCGGCTGGAACGCGATAAGCACGAGTTTTACCAACATTCGTTGAGCGAAGTCTTTTTGGAAATGCTCATCATTTTGGATAATTTTGAAAGAGCACTCAAAAGCGATGTTCAAAACGCGGACAAGAGCCTTCGCGATGGCGTAGATCTAATCTACAAGCAGTTTCTTTCGCTGTTGGAGAAAAGAGGTGTCAAACCGATTAACATAGCAGAAAAAAAATTCGATCCTCGTTTTCATCAAGCATTCGCCACGGCGCAGTCCCCGGATGTTCAAGAGGTGCAAATCGATGAAGAGTACCAGAAGGGATACACTCTTCATGATAGGCTGTTGCGTCCAACTCTTGTTAAAGTTCTTGTTCCCGTGAAAGAGGAAGAATGATGGGCACTATCATTGGAATCGATTTGGGAACAACGCAATCTTGCGTGGCCTATTTGGATGGGCTGGAACCGAAAATCATACCTAATCTGGAAGGCTTGCCCAGCACTCCTTCGATCGTGTCCTTCACCGAATCCGGCGAAGAGTTAATCGGCAATCTTGCCCTCAGGCAGGCATCGACCAATCCCGAGAAGACAATTTATGCGGTCAAGCGGCTTATGGGGAAAAAATACCGCTCCAAGAATGTCCAGGAAACAAAAAAGAGGGTGCCATATCCGCTGTCTCAGGATAAACATGGAAACGTCATTATTAAGGTCGATCAAAAAAAAATGAAGCCGGAAGAGATCTCGGCCATGATACTCGGTTACTTAAAAAAGTGCGCTGAATCTTATTTTGGACAATCTATCAGTGAAGCCGTTATAACCGTGCCGGCCCATTTCAATGATCACCAGCGTTCAACCACCAAAGAAGCGGCTCAGATGGCTGGTTTGAAGGTCATCCGGGTCGTCAATGAGCCAACGGCGGCAAGTCTTTCCTACGGCCTTGAATCCCGTAGAAACGCCACCGTGGCTGTATATGATTTGGGTGGGGGAACATTTGATTTCACACTCCTGGAAATCGATGATGGAGTCTTCAATGTTTTGGCCACTAACGGAGACACTTATCTTGGAGGAGAAGATTTCAATCAAAGAGTCATCCAATTGATTCTCGATGAGTTTCAGCAGGAATTCGAGGCCGACCTTTCCCAGGATAATCTGGCTATGCAGAGAATCAGAGAGGCTGTCGAAAATGCAAAAAAAGAGCTCTCCTTTAAAAAAGAGACAGAGATCAACCTACCATTTATTTCATCCGATAAAGCAGGATCGAGACATATCAGGAGGAAGGTGACAAGGAAAGAACTGGAGGCTCTCACTGAAGATTTGATTGACCAGACTTTCCCGTACGTCGAAAAAGCCCTGCAGGACAGTAATTTCACAGTCGATAATATTGATGAGGTTATCCTGGTCGGAGGACAGACGCGGATGCCTTTGGTTAGGAATAAAATATCCGAATACTTCAAGAAGCAGCCGGTTGAAGATATCAATCCGGAAGAGACAGTTGCTATGGGAGCTGCAATCCAGTCAGGAATTATCGGGGGGAATCTTAAGGGTTTGGTTCTCTTACTCGACGTCACACCTCTTTCCCTGGGGATTGAGGCAGAAAACAGGACATTCGTCAAGATAATAGAAAAAAATACCACCATTCCGACAAAAAAGACCATGGCCTTTACAACCGTTGAACACAACCAGAGACGGGTTAAGATTCATGTCCTTCAAGGAGAAAGTGATTTTTTAGAGGACAATACATCCTTGGCGGTCTTCGATTTGGTTGGAATCAAGCCGGCTCCAGCAGGAATTCCTCAAATCAATGTAACTTTCGAAATCGATGCCAACGGCATCGTCAAAGTATCCGCCAAAGATATGGCTACTGGAAAAGTACAGCAGATTGAAGTCAACCCCGGAGATTTTCTGACCGAGGAAGATATTGAGATTGAATCCCAAAGTGAACAGAACGCTGATAGCGAACGAGAAGAGAAAGAGAATGGATGAATTGGATTACTATGAAATTTTAGGCATACCTCGAACAGCGGAAGCAAGCGAAATCAAGAAGGCTTACCGTCAATTGGCCTTGAAATACCACCCTGACAGGAATCCTGGAAATAAACAAGCGGAGGACCAATTCAAAAAGGCTGCCGAAGCCTACAGTGTCCTCATCGATCCTGAGAAGAAGTCCACCTATGACCGCTTTGGCCATAATGGTCTGAGAGGGGAAGGATTTGGAGGTTTCTCGGGATTCAATTCTTCTGTCTTTGAGGATTTTGAGGATATATTGGGCAGTTTTTTCAACTTTGGTTTTGGTGATATATTCGGGACTCGAGGGCGGACAAGGTCTTCCTATCCGCAGAGCGGCAGGGATCTGGCACTCGAGCTTCGGCTCTCCCTCCAAGAGGCGGCCTTCGGACTGGAAAAAGAGATCAAGGTCAATCGGGCGGAGTGGTGTGAAACTTGTCAGGGATCGAAGTTGAAGCCGGGTACGGAAAAATCCACCTGCAACCAGTGTCGAGGCTCGGGTCAGGTGCGCTACCAACAAGGCTTTTTTGCGATCTCCCGTACCTGTTCGAACTGTGGCGGGTCCGGAGAAATTATCGCCCATCCCTGTGAGGCATGCAGAGGCACCGGCAAGACCAAAGGGAAGAAAGTCCTCGATGTCAAGATTCCACCTGGGGTGGACAACAATATGAAACTCAGGATCGAAGGTGAAGGGGAGCCCGGAGACAAAGGAGCCTCCCGGGGGGATCTGTATGTAATCATTCATGTGGACAAGCACGAATTCTTTGAAAGGGAAGGCAGCGATCTCTTTTGCCAGGTGCCGGTTTCCTTTACCCAAGCCGCTCTCGGGACAACCCTGGAGCTTCCGACTTTGGAAGGGGAGGAATTGCTCAAAGTCCCTGCAGGGACACAGCCTGGCGATGTTATAAAGCTGAAAAATAAAGGCATTAAATACCTTCACAGCCACAGGAAAGGAGATCTCTTTGTTAAGGTTAGAGTCGAAATTCCGACCGATTTAAGCAGAGAAGACAGAGACCTGCTCAAGAAACTCGCTGACTCGAGAGGGGAGAACATCGAATCTGTGGACAAAAGTTTTGCGGATAAATTGAAAGATATTTTTCATTAAAGACTAGAGAGAGTTTTGACATCCAATCGATTCTTTATAAAAAAAGAAAACATCCAATCATCGCATGCACTTCTCTCCGGTCGGGAACATCACCATTTGAGCAAGGTGGCCCGCATTCAGATCAAAGATAAAGTCTGGCTTTTTGATGAACGGGGGACATCCTATCTAGCAGTTGTAGAAGACATCCAGCCCCCGAGAACACGCCTGCTCATTCTTGATACAAAAGAAGCGGAAGATCCGCCGGTCCGGGTGACTTTGGCTCAAGCGATCATCAAAAGCAAGTTTATGGATCTCATCGTCCAGAAAGGAACCGAGTTAGGCGTGAGGATTTTTATCCCCCTGTTGACCGAAAGAACGGAAGTCAAAGCCCGGGAAGGAGCCGATAATAAGAAGGAACGTTGGGAAAAAATAGCACTGGAAGCCGTAAAACAGTGCGGCAGAGGTCTTCTCCCTGATATCCGGCTTCCCCTGCACCTCAAAGATCTGTTGGGCAGTGCGGATGATTCCCTGAAACTGTTTCTGAGTGAAAAAAGTGGCATATATCTGCGGGATGTTATAATTCCCGATCTTTCCGCAAATCCCACCTTCCACCCGAAATCGGTTTTACTCTTAATCGGACCGGAAGGCGGCTTTACAGACAAAGAAGAAAGAGATATATTGGAGCGTGATTTTAAAGCGGTGAACTTAGGCCTGTACACTTACCGGTCGGAAACGGTAGCCATTGTGAGCACGGCCATGATCAATCATTTTTGGAACACTTAGAATGTTTCTACAAGGACAGAAAGTCGGCAAGTATGAAATCGTCAGGTCATTGGGCGGGGGAGGATTCGGTTCCGTTTATTTGGCCAAAGACACATGGCTGAACATAGAAGTCGCCATCAAGGTTCCACACAAACAGTCCACTGAGCTTTTTAAACTTCTCAAAGAGCCCAGACTTCAGGCTGCATTGAATCACCCTCATATTGTCCGGATGATCGGCGCCGAAAAAAAGAACAAAGTCTTTTTCATGATCATGGAATACGTTAAGGGCGAATCCCTCGAAAAAGTCCTGGAGATTGAAAAAATCCTTGACTGTGCCACGGCCATTGAATACATTCTTCAAATTGCAGGAGCGGTACAGCACGCCCATTCCAATAAAATTATCCATAGAGATTTGAGGCCTTCGAATATTTTGCTTGCTGAATCAGGGATACTCAAGATCACCGATTTTGGAACTTCTGCCTGGCTCAATACCGTTCCCTACGCCTCAACCCGTATCGGGTCTCCTCCTTATATGGCACCTGAACAATTTCTAGGTAAAGCCTCATACCAGTCGGATATCTATTCGATCGGCTGTCTCTTCTACGAAATGATTATAGGGCGGCCTCCGATTTTCGATCCTGATCCGTTCAAGATATTGGAGAAGGCGAAAGAGGGAAAAATAACTCCGCCGCGCCTCAGAAACAACAGTATTCCCAAAGAAATCGATAGCATCATCATGAAATGTCTGGCGGCCGATCTGGATCACAGATATAAGAATGCATCCGAGATCACTTCGGATCTTACCAGATCCAAGGGGAAAGAATCCAAGAAATCGGAGATCGAAGAGATCATGGTCCGCGCACCGGAAGTCACCTATGAAATCGGCGGCTCCGGCTCCAACATCGCCAAGATCCAAGAGAACGTTCAGAACTTCATGAACGCGCTTGGTGGCGGTTCTGGCGGCGGCGACAGCT
>CBFDBS010000038.1:0-11897 GCA_965603105.1 uncultured bacterium | reverse complement strand
ATCAGGGGCAGAAATGCTCAGCGGCCAGCCGGGCTTATCTGCCTTCCAATCTTTGGCCTTCTGTCAAGCAAAAGCTCCTCGATGAAATCAAAACGGTTAAAATGGGCGATATCACGGATTTTTCCAATTTTATGGGTGCCGTCATTGATAAAGCCGCTTTCGAGAACATCGTTGAATTCATCGAATTTGCCAAACAGTCAGCCGATTCTGAAATCATTATCGGAGGCGGATACAACGAGACGAAAGGCTACTTTATCGAACCGACCGTCGTGGTCGTTACCGATCCCAAACACAAATTGATGGAAGAAGAAATTTTCGGTCCGGTTTTAACCATCTTTGTCTATGATGAAAATAAATTCGAGGAGACTCTTGAGATGTGCAATACAACGTCTCCCTACGCACTGACCGGAGCTATTTTCGCCAACGACCGGCAGGCGGTCATCAAGGCCTACCGGGCCCTCCGCCATGCGGCCGGAAATTTCTACATCAATGACAAACCCACAGGTGCCGTTGTCGGCCAGCAACCCTTCGGCGGTGCCAGAGGTTCGGGGACCAATGACAAGGCAGGATCCTACCTCAATCTTCTGCGCTGGGCGAGTGCCCGTGCGGTGAAAGAAAATCTGAATCCAGCGGCGGATTACCGGTATTCTTTCCTGAATGAAGTGTGAGCTCGACATTAGAAAAAAAGAAAGGAATTGCCATGAAGGAACTTTTGAAAAAACTGAAAATCAAGGACGTCAATGCCGGATCATGCGCCGGACCCGATGACTGGTATGAAGATCCCGAAGCAGAGAAAATCGTTTCCTATGATCCAACAAGCGGAAATCCCATCGCCGGTGTTCTACAAGCCACCGGGAAGACCTATGAACAGGTGATGAGTCAGGCCGACGACGCCTTCCAGTCCTGGCGGATGATGCCGTCTCCGAAGAGAGGTTTGTTTGTCCGCGATCTGGGAGAGGCCCTGCGAGAGTACAAAGAGCCTTTGGGAGAACTGGTCACTCTTGAGATGGGCAAGATCAAAGCCGAGGGAATTGGAGAGGTCCAGGAGATGATCGACATCTGCGACTTTGCCGTAGGGCTTTCCCGTCAGCTCTATGGCTTGACCATGCATTCCGAGCGCCCTGCTCACCGCATGTATGAGCAGTGGCATCCTCTAGGCGCAGTGGGAGTCATCACGGCCTTCAATTTTCCAGTTGCCGTGTGGGCCTGGAACAGCGCCATTGCCGCCGTCTGCGGAGATACCGTTGTCTGGAAGCCGTCATCGGACACTCCTCTGACAGCCGTTGCCGTCCAGCACATTGCCAATCGAGTCATGGCCGATTATGGACTCAAGGGCATCTTCAACCTCGCTGTCGGACGAGGAGCGGTTGTCGGAGAACGGATGATCAATGATCACCGTTTACCTCTCATTTCTTTCACAGGATCTACTCGCATGGGACGCAGAGTCTCTGAGGCCGTGGCCAAGCGCTTCGGACGGACAATTCTGGAACTGGGCGGCAATAATGCCGTTATTGTGGACAAAGACGCGGATTTGGAAATGGCCATGAGGACCATCCTTTTCGGAGCAGTCGGTACAGCAGGGCAGCGCTGCACAAGCACGCGCCGCGTCATCATGCACAAGGCAATTGCCGCCGAATTGAGTGCTGAAATCATCAAAGCTTACCAGCAGGTCCGAATAGGAAATCCAAATGAAGACGGAATTCTCATGGGGCCGCTGGTCACCAAAGGGGCGTTGGAGGATATGATGGCAGCCCTGGAGAAGGCGGTGGAACAGGGAGGTGAGATTCTTTTTGGGGGACATCGACTGCCCGATCTGGGGGGCCAGTTTGTCGAGCCGACAATCGTCATGATGCCTTCACAGACGGAAATCGTCCATAACGAAACCTTTGCCCCTATCCTTTATCTTATGGAATATGAAAACACCGAAGAGGCCATCGACATTCACAACGCCGTTCCCCAGGGATTGTCCAGCTCCATCTTCACAACGAACCTTCTGGTGGCCGAAAAGTTCCTCTCCCATGAAGGATCAGACTGCGGCATCGCCAATGTCAATATCGGCACTTCAGGAGCGGAGATTGGCGGGGCTTTTGGCGGGGAAAAGGAGACCGGGGGTGGCAGAGAATCGGGCTCGGACTCCTGGAAAGGCTACATGCGCCGGCAGACAAATACCATCAACTGGTCCAAAGAGCTCCCCCTGGCCCAGGGCATCAAATTTGGAGATTGATGAAAGAAAGGATCACTCCCGATACTCAGATTGAAGAGCTTGTCGAAACCTATCCCGAAGCCGTCCGTTTTCTGACCAAGAGAGGGATACGTTGCATCAGGTGTGGGGAACCCATCTGGGGGACCCTGAAAGAGCTGCTTCTAGAGGACGGAGTCGAAAATCCGTCGCTTCTCGTTGATGCACTGAATGTGTTCTTGCGGGACTTAAGGGAGGAGAGAGAGTCATAGGTACAGAATACCCGCACTTTACTTCTTGAGATTCTTCGGATCTTCCTTAGGATAAAGAACCAATATCAATTCCTGATCGTATACTTGCTTGGATTATTCACGAGTAGAGGTTGCTGTAGCTGCGAGGCGTGATGGATGCAGCTGTGGTACTTCACTGCAAATCCATTACAACAAAGCAGACATCGAGTGATATCGGCTCGCCCAGAGGGTGAATTTTGCCGGATTATTCTTGGTGAAATTCAAGGGGAAATGTAGGATAATAAGATTTAGTGTTTATAAAGCAATATGCACATGACAAAGAAGATTGATTGTCAGGTCGGCCAAATTCATGAATAGTACAGGCTAAAGGAGGAAGGATATTATAATGGCAAAAAAGCTTGTCCGTTTAGAGAATCAGAAGATGATCAGTGGTGTCTGTGCCGGGCTTGCCGACCACATGGATCTTGATATCTCACTTGTCCGGATTCTGTTTGTCGCCGTGGCTTTCATTACAGCCATTCTGCCTATGGTCATATTTTACATCATCGCCTGGATCGTGATTCCGGTGGGAAAACCTGTTGAAGGTGTCAAAGATGAACCGGCTGGCGGAAAAGAAGGCCAGGCGGAGAAAAAAGATTAGCAGACCCGGTTATTGAGCGCATGGAATCTGTCCGATTGAGCGGTGTGCTTGATTGCTAAGAAACATTTTTCGTTTCTTGCTCAATTGTTTCGATCATTAAAACATCAAAGATTGACTTCTCCTCGATTATTGAGTATTTTTTTAGACGGATAAATGCCAACAAGAGGAATGAATTTGAATCATGTCCGATATTGACAACCTTCCGTTCATGCACATCGCCATCGAGGGGGTTCTCAAGTCCGGGAAGACGAAATTGGCCAAGATTTTTGCCGGAAAGCTAGGCGGCCAGTCGATATTCGACAGAGCCGATAATCCCTACTTGAAGGACTTTTATGAAGAAAAAGAGGGGGGTGCCTTTCTGACTCAGTTGGTATTCCTTGTCAACAGATATCACCAGCAGGCAGGACTGTTGCAAAGAGACCTGTTTGCGGAAAGGATCATCGGCGATTATCTTTTTGAAAAAGACAAAATTTATGCCTACCAGACACTCACGGATGATGAGCTGATTGTCTATGAGAAAATATTCGGCATTTTCAGCGAGAGAATAGCCAAGCCTGATTTGGCTATCTATCTTCAGCTATCGGTCCAGACCGTCCTCAGGAGAATCGCCAAAACGGGAACGGCTTTGGAAAAAAATATTTCGGAAAAATACCTGGAGGATATCATCGGTGCTTTCAACTATTTTTTTTTCAATTATCATTCAACGCCTCTTCTTGTCGTTAAAGCCGATGAACTTGATTTCAACAGGGAAGAACAAATCGATGATCTCATCGATAAAATTAAACAGATGAAAACTAGTCCGCTGTTTTACGTGCCGCTAGAAGAATCGCAGGCGGATTTGAAAAAGGACAGATAGTCAAGCCTCGGTAATGCTTGAACAGTATAAAAAAATGACTTTACCTCAATCTCGATAAACAGACGGGATGGGGAGAAAGGAACTGTCATGTCAGAAGAAACCATACAAAAAGTCACTGTGCCTTCTCTTCAGAGGAAAAAAAAGGCAGGGGAAAAAATCACAGCATTGACGGCCTACGATTACCCCATGGCCAAGATCGTAGACCAGGCCGGTATCGATCTTATCCTGGTTGGAGATTCCCTTGGGATGGTGGTCCTTGGATATGAGAACACGATCCCGGTAACTATGGAAGAAATGATTCACCACACCAAAGCCGTGACGCGTGCGGTTGAAAGAGCCTTCGTGGTCGGTGATATGCCCTATTTTTCCTTCCATCTCTCCGTCCAAGAAACGACAGCCAATGCCTCCCGTTTTCTAAAGGAGGCTGGGGCCCGGGCCGTGAAGATCGAGGGTGCTTCCAAGAAAAGACTGAAACTGATCGAGGCTCTGGTTGAGGCTGAAATACCGGTCATGGGTCATGTGGGATTAACTCCACAGTCTATCCACCATTTGGGGCGGTTTAAGGTCAAAGGCAAGTATGCGCAGGATGCCAAAATGATTGTCGAAGATGCACTCAATCTTCAGAAAGCGGGGGTGTTTTCAGTCATTCTTGAGTGCATTCCCATGGAGTTGGCCCAAATTGTAACCGAACGGTTGGATGTGCCCACAATCGGCATTGGCGCGGGGCCCTATTGTGATGGACAGATCCTTGTTTTTCATGATCTGGTCGGTTTCATGAACGGCTATTTGCCCAAATTTGTCAAGAGATATGTCCACCTTCATGATATCCTCAGCCAGGCCATCGGTGAATACAGAGAGGATGTCCATAGGGGGAGATTTCCCAATGATCAATATTCGTACCATCTGAAATCCAGTGATACGCTGAAAGATTTTATTGGGCCGGACAAGAGCCTGGAATTGAAAAAGAAGAAACCGAAGCAAGAGAAACGGATAGACTGATCCATTTGTCCCCCGGTGTGTTTTCCCTTAAAATAATAAGATGAGGACGATGCAGACTGTCGAAGATATCGAAAAAATGAAAATTCTAGTCGAAAGACTCAAGAGAAGGGGAAAGTCTATCGGTTTTGTGCCGACGATGGGATTTCTCCACGAAGGCCATTTGAGTCTCGTCAAGGAATCACTGGCCAAAAGCGATGTCACCGTTGTCAGTATATTCGTCAATCCCTCTCAATTCGGACCGAATGAGGATTTCAGAGATTACCCGAGAGACTTTGAAAAGGATTCCTTGCTATTGAGCGAAATGGGGATCGATATCCTTTTCGCTCCACGGGAAGAACAGATGTATCCCTCTGGATATCAGACGTATGTTCAAGTCGAAAATTTACACGACAGGCTGTGCGGGAAGTCGCGGCCAGTGCATTTCAAGGGTGTCTGCACAGTTGTTCTCAAACTGTTCAACATCATTCAACCCGATCTGGCCTTCTTCGGGCAAAAGGATGCCCAGCAAGCCGCCATCCTCAAAAAGATGGTTGATGATTTAAATTTGGAAGTCGACCTCGAGATTTTGCCGATTGTAAGGGAAAAAGACGGCTTGGCCCTCAGTTCCCGGAATTTGTACCTCAATCCGGAAGAAAGAAGGGCGGCCAGAGTTTTGTCATTCAGCTTGGAAGAAGCCCGGAAGAGGATCGAGGCAGGAGAAAGAGAGACTGAATTCATTATCGATAAAATCAGACAGATCATCCAGTCTGAGGAACTGACGAAAATAGACTATGTGGAGATCGTCGACAGCACGAGTCTTGGACCTCTGAGAAGAATCAAAGACCAAGCCCTGATTGCCCTGGCGGTTTATATCGGCAAAACAAGATTGATTGATAATTTGATCATCCAAGTGAAGGAGTGAGTTCATGAAAAGAATTCTTTTGATTGCGAAGATTCACAACCTGGTGGTTACCGAATGCAACAAAGATTATGAGGGCAGTCTCACTCTGGATGAGGATCTGATGTCCCACGCCGGGATGGTTCCTCTCGAACAGGTTCACATCTACAATATTACCAATGGAAAAAGATTCATCACTTATTTGATCAAAGGTGCTAAAGGCTCTGGCACTGTCGGTGTCAACGGAGCGGCTGTCCATATGGCCAGTGTCGGAGACCGCTTGATCGTTGCCGCCTTCGGTATGATGGATGAGGAAGAGATCGATTTTTTCATGCCGAAAATCATCATCGTAGACGGTCGGAACCGGATCAAAAAAATCGAGCAATGATAAAAACCAGGGTGGAAAAAGATTCTTTGGGTCAACTCCGGGTGCCCGCAGAGGCCTACTACGGGATCCAAACCGTCCGTGCTTCCCAGAATTTTCCCATCAGCGGCCTGAGGAACCACCCGGCTCTTGTCTATGGTTTGACCTCCGTGAAAAAATCATGTGCCATGGCGAATAGAGATTTAGGCAGATTGGAAACCGACAAAGCCGCAGCCATTATTCAGGCCTGTGAGGAAATCCTGGCCGGAGGGCTAAGAGATCAGTTCATTGTCGATGTCTTTCAGATGGGAGCAGGAACGTCTTTTCATATGAACTGCAATGAAGTTATCGCCAACCGAGCCGAGGAGATCGCCGGTGGGGAGAAGGGGAAATACAGTCGAATCCATCCCAATGACCATGTGAACATGGGCCAAAGCACCAACGACGTCTTTCCCACAGCCATGCGTTTGGCTGTCCTCTCCCTTCTGAACGGGGAACTCTTTGGCCCGCTTGAAAGTCTGGCCGAAGCTTTTGTCAAGAAAGCCAAAGAGTTTGATTCCGTTATCAAATCGGGCAGAACACATCTTCAGGATGCCGCTCCTCTTCGGCTGGGGCAAGAGTTTAAGGCTTACGGCGTATCAGTTAATAAATGCTCGTCCTCTTTGAAATATGCTGCCCAAAACCTTCTCCCGTTGGGAATCGGAGGCAGTGCCGTGGGGACGGGACTGAACACCGCTCCCGGCTACGCGGAAAGTGTTGTTAAAAATCTGTCCAATATGACAGGCTTTCCTTTCCAGGTCGCCGAGGATTTGAGAGAATCCATGCAGAGCATGCGCCCGATGGCCGAAGTTTCGGGAGCCTTGCGGAACTTGGCTCTGGAGCTCAACCGAATCGCCAATGATCTCCGTTTACTTGCCTCCGGGCCGCGGACGGGATTGGCGGAAATCCGCTTGCCCGCTGTCGCTCCCGGCTCATCCGCCATGCCGGGCAAGGTCAATCCATCCATGCTGGAAATGCTGAATATGGTCTGCTACCAGGTGATCGGCTGCGATCTGGCTGTTTCAGGAGCCGTCCAGGCCGGACAGCTCGAGCTCAATGTCATGATGCCGGTGATTGTCTTCAATCTTTGTTTCATGATCGAAACACTAGGGCACGCCGTCAATGCTGTCAGGGACAAATGCATCATCGGACTTCAGGCGAATGTGGAACGCTGTCGATTTTTTTCTGAACAGAGTCTAGGCCTCGTGACCGCCCTTTCGCCTTATATAGGATATGCCAAGGCATCCGAAATTGCTCAGGAAGCCCTTCAAACAGGCAAAACCCTTTTGTTTGTCGCCGAGCAAAAAGGTTTACTCAGTCAGGAGAAGCTTAGAAAGATTCTGGATCCTAAACACATGACCGAACCCGAAGACTGATCCGCCCCGCGGCCCCACCTTTTTAGGGGGAAATAATCGTTTCGTGAACAGAAACCCTACGCTTTCTTGCTGCTCAGATCCAGACGGCTGGGATTCTCCAGGAATTGGATGAGATCATTCATGAAGCGTGCAGCTTCGGCACCATCGAGGACACGGTGGTCGAAGGAGAGGCAGAGGGGAAGAGTCTTCTTGATTTTGATTCCTCCGTTCTCAACGCGAACCCTGTCTTTGATCCTCATGGTGGCCAGGATGGCGACCTCGGGATAGTTGATAATTGGAGTCGCAAATTCTCCTCCCAGCATGCCGACATTGGTGATGGAAAAAGTCCCGCCTTGAAGTTCGGCCAAATCCAGCGATCTCTCCTTGGCCCCCTCAGCCAGCTTTTGAATTTCTTCGGCCAACTCAAAGAGGGACTTTTGATCCGCCGCCTTGATGACCGGAACAATCAAGCCGTCGGGCACATCGACCGCTATGCCAATATTGTAGTATTTCTTGATGATGATCTCTTCTTCCTCGTCGTCCATCATGGCATTCAGCAGAGGATGCTCTTTGAGAGCGGCGACAAGCGCTTTGACGAAAAACGGCAGAAAGGTCAGTTTGATGGTCTTTTGATTTGCTTTCTGCTTGAATTCCTCACGGATTCTGATCAATTCAGTTGCATCCGCCTCTTCAAAATGAGTCACATGTGCTGCCTTGCTCACCGATTCAGACATTTTTCTAGCTGTTGCCCGTCTGACGCCGCGGAGGGGAATCCTTTCCAGCCCTCCATAAAAATCGAATTTCGCTTTGATTTTGACTGGGGGTTTCTTCTCTTCCCGGACAGGCTCGAGTTTTTCGGGCTCTTTACCTTTTATTTTCAGAATGTCTTCCTCGGTGATCCGGCCTTCATAGCCGGTTCCCTTGACCGTTTTCAAGTCGACACTCATCTCTTTGGCCAAACGCCTCACTTTCGGTGTGGCCTTAATCTCTTTGATCTCTTGGCTGCTTTCCGTGATCTCGCCTACCAATCCCGGAGCTGGTTTATCTTTTTCGGCTTTCTCCACTTCACTTTCTGGTTCTTTCCTGGTAATGTCTTCTCCTTCTTCTCCTATGGTCACCAGGACTTCCCCAACTTTGACGATGTCTTTTTCCTTGACGAGAATCTTCAGAACCGTCCCAGCATAAGGGGAGGGGAGTTCGACCACAGCCTTATCGGTTTCGACTTCGACAATTGTCTGGTCTGCCTCAACTTTGTCACCTTCATTGACCACCCATTTAACGATTTCCCCTTCTGTGATTCCTTCTCCGACATCGGGAAATTTAAAGTCTTTTGCCATATCAATACTCCGTGATTTTAAAAATTGCTTCCAGAACCCGCTCCGGATTGGGATAGTAAAGATCTTCGCCTTTCGCCAGAGGAACGGTGATGTCGTATCCAGTGACGCGTAGGACCGGAGCTTCGAGATGAAAGAGGGCGTCTTCGCCGATACGGGCGGCAATCTCCGCTCCCAGACCACAGGTTTTCGGCGCTTCATGGACAACCAGGGCTCTTCCCGTATTTTTGACAGAATGGATGACTGCTTCATGATCCAGGGGCGATAGAGTCCGCAGGTCGATGATTTCCGCAAATATTTCTTCCCCTTCGGCCATCTCAGCCGCCCTTTGGACGACGGGCACCATAGCGCCCCAGGTGATGATAGTTAGGTCGTCACCCTCCCTGACGACTTTGGCTTCACCCAGGGGAATTTCATAAGGTTCATCCGGGAATTCCTGTTGTCCGGCTCTGTAGAGTTTTTTCGGTTCGAGGAAAATAACAGGGTCTTCGTCTCGGATGGAGGAAATGAGCAGTCCTTTGGCATCATAAGGTGTGGAGGGGACAACAACTTTCAATCCTGGTATATGGCAGAAAAGAGCTTCGGTGCTCTCTGAGTGGTGCTCAGGAGCTTTGACTCCTCCACCGTATGGCATGCGGATGACAAGCGGGACTTGGTACCTCCCTCGTGTACGGTTCCGAAGCCTGGCTGCGTGAGCCACAATCTGATTGAATGCGGGCAGGATGAATCCCATGAACTGTATCTCAGCGATGGGGCGGAGGCCGTAGGCAGCCATGCCGATAGCGGTTCCTACAATGCCCGACTCGGAAAGGGGGGTATCTATCACTCTCTTGCTTCCAAACTTTTCGAGAAGACCTTCGCTGACGCGGAAAACCCCGCCGTCTATTCCCACATCTTGACCGAGAAGAAGAACGGTTTCATTCCGTTCCATTTCCAGCTGCATCGCCTGGTTGAGAGCCTGGACCATCGTGCCCATCATTGGTCTTTCTCCTGAAGAAACGCTTGAAGTTCATCCATCTGTCTTTGCAGATAAGGAGGTATCACTTTATAGGTGGATTGGAAGATATCTCTGACTGAGGGAGGCGGTGTCTGTTCGGCTTCTTCGACAGCCCTGTCAATAAAGGCTGATGTTTTTTCCTGAATGCCCTGTTCGTATGGTTCATTCCAAATCCCTTTTTCTTTCAGATAAATCTGGAATCTGGTGATTGGATTTTTCTTTCCCCAGTCTTCTACTTCTTCGTTGGATCTGTATCTTGAAGCGTCATCTGAAGTGGTGTGATCGCCCATCCTGTAAGTGACGGCTTCTATCAGGGTGGGGCCTTTTCCTTTTCTGGCATTATCGAGAGCCTCTCGCGTGGCGATATAGACAGAGAGGGGATCATTGCCGTCAACCACAACTCCTTCGAATCCGTAGGCGATTGACTTTTGAGCCAGGGTTTTGGCCGCGGTCTGCTTCTTGCGGGGTAATGAAATAGCGTATTGGTTGTTGTAGCAGAGGAAGACATTCGGCGTTTTGAAAACACCCGCAAAGTTGAGGGCCTCATGAAAATCACCCTCGGAGGTTGCTCCATCACTGAAGCAGCAGAGGACAGCGTTATTTTGGCCTTTGAGTTGTGCCGCCAATCCAGCCCCTACAGCATGAGGGATCTGCGTACCGACCGGGACGGACATGGGGAAGATGTTGAGATCAAGCGGAATTTGGCTGCCGATTTCGTTTCCCATCCAGTAGAGATAGAAATTCTTCAAGGGGAATCCGAGAGTCAAATGCAGGCCCAAATCTCTGAAGTGGGGAAAAATCCAATCTCCGTTTTGAACGGCCATGCCTCCGCCCACCTGGCATCCTTCCTGGCCTAGACTAGGGGCATAAGTTCCCATCCGGCCTTGCCGCTGAAGTTTGAGGGCTTTGTTATCTGCCGCCCGGGCCATAACCATGAGATTGTAAATTTTCTTCAATTCCTCAGGTGGAAGAGAGGGTTCCAGCTCCGGATTGACCTTGCCGTTTTCATCGAGCACCTGGAGCATTTCTTCCTTAGAGGGGTCGAATCTTTCGATGACCATAGAGCCTCCTTCTCTCAACAAGTGAGTTTCCCGGGTGTAAAAATCACTATCAGTCGGGCTGTCACTTTATTTAGTCGCCCAACTTTTCAATTGATTGTATTCCACTTCTCCACACATGACTTCTCCGGTATCCGAATTCAAGAATGTCGGGACTCGGAGCTGTCCGCCGCAATGGGGAGAAATAATTTCCTTTTTTGATCTCATCAGGTCGGCGTTTTTGTCATCGTGCCAGACCTCCAGTCTTTCTACGGACACACCGGTCTCCTTTTCGAGCTTGTCGACAAGCGGATGCATCTTTTGACAATGAGGGCATTCTTGTCCGTGGAACATTATGAGGTTTTTCATTTTTTCCTCCGTATGAATAATCCGCACCAGCATTCGCCATCCTCTTTTTCCTTGTAGGTTTCATGGATGAGGAAATTACAGGGACAGATCAGTTTTAAATCTTCCTCGAAATCGTGGGTGATGAGCCTGCAGGGGCAGAACTTCAGTCCATGATTGTATTCATTATTGAAGATTCCCTCCAGAAGCATCTTGACTTTTTCGACATCGGGATTGATCTGGAATTCATTTTTTTCGGCAAGGCGTTCGATGGCCTGAATGAAAGAGGATTTGTCTACATGTGTCTCTGCAGTCATGACTTCTTTTGTCTCAACCGACGAGATCTCCACATAGGCGTCTCTCACCCGGCACGTGGGGCATATTTCCGGCGGGGCGAAGCCGTAATGGATATCGTTACAGACATGGCATCTCCAATGTTTTTTCATGGGCTGATCATCCTCCTCCGGTTTTGAGCCGAGCCAAATGTGTTATAGACTCGATCCTAGAAAAATTTCGATATTCTCTCCTGATTCATGAAAATATTTTAGTTTATGGAAATTATTGTGTCAATTAAGTCTATAAGATTTCTATGTAAACCAGGAGATCGGCCATATCCTGTTCCGG
>CBFDBS010000037.1:0-11982 GCA_965603105.1 uncultured bacterium | reverse complement strand
GGTAAAGCTTTCACCTGGACCAATTTGATCCGGCAGAATGCTCTGTTCGGAATTTTCGGCATTATCTTGCTCACTGTCATTATCTCCGGCAGCTATCCGGCTTTTTTTCTCTCCCGCTTTCAACCCGTCCATGTCCTGAAAAACAAACTGGCAGCCGGTAAGAAAGGCACGCAGTTCAGAAAAGCCCTGGTCGTGCTGCAGTTTTCTCTCTCCGTGCTTTTGATTCTCTGCACTATGATGATTTTCCGCCAGGTTCATTTTTTAAAAGACCATGAAGTAGGCTATGACCGGGACAATGTTGTCATCTTCGGTATCGGCGGCCGTTTCATCCGCAATGCCGAGACCATAAAAGCAGAGCTTCAGTCCAATCCGAATATTGTGAATATGACCTTGATGGACGTCGCCCCTTTCCGTTGGATGTCGAATGCGGGGGTCGGAGATGTCCATTGGGAGGGAAAAACCAACCAGCAGGTCAAGATGGTCGTTTCGAGCGTGGATTTTGATTTTATGGAAACATTCGGTTTAGAAATGGCTCGGGGACGTTACTTCTCCGAGGAATATGCCACGGATGCCGGCGATGGATTCGTGATCAACGAGGCAGCGGTGAGGGCCATGGAGATGGAGGACCCCGTCGGGAAAAGTCTTAAAATCTGGGATTTCGACCGGAGAATCATCGGGGTGGTCAAAGATTATCATTTCGAATCCCTCCACAGCCCGATCATTCCCATGGCCTTGAGTATCGATCCTAACGGGTACCGCCAGGCCTGCATCCGGATTTCAGGACAAAACGTCAGTGACACATTGGGTTTTCTCGAAACGAAGTGGAAAGAGATCTACCCGGAATACCCCTTCGAATATAGCTTCCTGGACGACAGCCTTCAGAATCTCTACAGCACGGAGTCCTCTGTCGGAAAGCTCGTTACGGTCTTTACGGGCCTGGCTCTGCTTATATCCTGCCTGGGTATCTTCGGATTGTCTTCCTATACGGCCGAACGGCGAAAAAAGGAAATTGGAATACGCAGAGTTCTCGGTGCTTCGATGGCCAACATTTTCAAATACATCTCCAGAGAATTCGTGATGCTCGTTCTGATCGCCAACATCATAGTCTGGCCTCTGGCCTACTTGATAATGAACCGCTGGCTGCAGCAGTTCGCCTTCAGAATCGATATCGGATGGTGGACATTTATCCTCAGCGGTCTTGCTGTCCTTGTCGTGTCACTCTTAACGGTCAGCTGGCAGATCCTGCGGGCGGCGACAAGCAATCCCGTAGATTCTCTCCGTTATGAATAAATGCTGAAAACAGAGGACCGTCCAGCCAGGCACTGAATTCAATATTCAATCCTCGATGATGGGATTGATTCTGTTGGGGATCACTTCGACAGTCTGTTCATGACCGGTCGGCCAGAGTATTCTGGCATCGATCTTGCCCGAATATGATCCAAGACCAAAATGCAGCTTGTGCGTTCCCTGCATGGTGTTGTATCCGGCCCCGAGTTCTTTATAGCCGAGCAGCGCACCGTCTTTGTCAAACAGCTCCACTTGAGCACCGAGGGCATCCCTGTTACTTTTGCTGCCTTGGAGTTCGATGATGACATAATTGTTGTTTGTCTCTGTCCTGTTGAGGAACAGCTTGTACGGGCCTCTATTCCCTGGAATCAAACCAAATCCATTGGTCATAAAAATATCAAGCAGGCCGTCCGGATTAACAAAACCGGCGATCATCTGATCCGCCTGGCCGATATCGTCTTCTCGGTTGTCGAGTGAATCCGGGCTCTGAGTCTCGAAGGCGAGCTGTCCTTTATTGAGAAAAATGAATGGTCTTCCGTTGGGAGCTCCCGGCTCATCACCGCGAATGCCGATGATGTCCGGCCAGCCGTCATTATTGAAATCTTCGATGGCAACGGCCCGGGTATTCTGTTGATGAGTCAAATCGATGGTGTCGAGTTCCTGGAATCCGAGTCCCCTTTGATTGAGGAAAATCCGATCGGAGACCACTCCCTTTGGAAAAGTTTCCAGCATCTTCGGTTCGATACCATCGATGTTTGCGGCAGTTAAAATGCCGCGCTCTTCCTTGGGCGTTTCGCCATACAGCCAGACTATCGACCATTGAGAGGATCCCTCGTTCCAGAGATAGGTGCCCGGAACGGATAGTGTGGGTTCTCCTCTTGCTGTTTCCGCCGAGACCATGACCGCTCTTGAAGTCGGATTGAAATTATTTCTCCCTAAAAAAATATCGGAAGGGTCGTCCTCGGACAGACCGGGCTCTCTGATAAAATCGATATGTATCTCAGAGCTGTTGGATTTGAAATCGACTCTGTCTCTTGTGTCTGTTTTTTCATTCTCGGGCTTGTTGCCCACAAAAAAATGAAGTTTTTTGCCCTCATTTGTCGAGCCGAATGAGATGCTGTCGGAGCCGGAATTTCTTGTCCTGGTACCCAGATACAAATCAGGAAAGCCGTCTCTGTTTATATCACCGACAGCCAATGTTTCTATTTGATTCGTATGGCTGAAGTGCTCGTCATTGACATAAAAATGAGAGCTTTTGTTTTCGTAAAGGACCAGATGGCCGTTGTCCAGAACGAACAGGTCTCTGTCGCCGTCTCTGTCGAAATCGAGGAAACAATCACCTCGTCCATCATGTCTCAACTGGATACTCAATCCCAGGGAACTGTCCGGTTTTAAAACGATACTCTCGCTAGTGCTGGTATTGCGGAAATACAAATTGGTGATTTCCTCACGCGGACGGCAAACGAAATAAAGGTCGACTGCGGTTCCATCGAAGGAGGCGGCAGGCAAAAAATGCCTCCCACGCCATATCTGGTTGACGATACCGGCATCCATAGCAATCTCCTTAAAAACGAAACTGCCCGTTTCCACCAGCTGATTCCGGTACAGAAGATTAGGCGCTCCCCCTTGTGTTCCCCCTCCGCCGCCGCCGGCAATAGCAATATCCTTGTCGCCGTCGTTATCCAGGTCGACGACCGTTATGCCATGCCAATCCCTCGATCTTCTCAAGCCGAGCAGGGAGGAGCGATCTTCGTAGGAGCCGTTTTTGTTCAAGAAGAGAGAAGGAGTGAAAAGACCGTGATTGCTGACAATCAGGTCATCGTCGCCGTCGTTATCGATATCGGCAAAAACCGCCCCGAAGGATTCACTGTATCTTTCCAATCCGGATTCGATCGTCACGTCTTCGAATTGTATGGCGTTCTTTTTAATAGCCGATCGAGAGTTATCACATGAAACACAAATTCCTGAAAACATGATGATAAAGGTCAATAAAAAAATCCCGGCTGCCGTTTTCAAAAAATTTGCCGTCTTGTCAGTGAATAAAGAGGGATGAGTCAATGTCATGAATTTTTCCAGATTTCAGCCATCAATAATAAAAGATAACACATCGAGTTGCAATATCAAAAAAGGACACCAAGCTCTTTTCTGTCATTCTGATTTATGCTATATTAATATAGAAATTTTATCGGATTTGGAGTGATGTCATCGAACGAGGTTGAACAGAGGTAGAAATCAGCGGATCGTTTTGGGCTTAGATATTTGCGGGGTTTCCTCAGCATAACAAAACAATAAGTTTCCAAATCATTCCTGGATTTTGACCTAAAGTCATCCCTCTTGATGTTTACAGAGCTACAGGTTTATATAAAAGGAAAAACTCATGCCAAAAGCTAAGAAAATGGAGAACCCAGGAAAAAGGTTTAGACTCTCATCGATTTTGATTCTAGCCATCTTCCTCGCTGTTCTTTTCTCCGGCCCTGTCTCAGGGCAGTCCCCTGAGATAAGGGAATTGAGTCTTCAGACCGCTCAAGATTTTGCCGTCAGAAACAGTTATGACAGCCTAAAATCAGAGCTCGATATCCAGACGGCTCAAAAACAGATGAAGGAGACATTGGCTATCGGGTTGCCTCAGGTCAGCTCCGCAATCGATTATATGAACAATCTGGAATTGGCCACCATCCTTATCCCCAATATTTTTCAAGGGAAACCGGATGAATTGGTTGCGGTTCAATTCGGCACCCAGCACAACGCTTCTCTGAATTTTACGGTCAGTCAGCTCATTTTCAACGGCAGCTACTTTGTCGGGCTCCAAGCCTCAAAGGTGTTTCGTCAACTGGCCGATCAGAATCATGAGCGGACTCAACTGAGCGTGCTGGAGACGGTGACGAATTCGTATTACTTGATCCTGGTTACGGAAGAGACCGAAAACATCCTGACATCGAATATCTCCAATCTGGAAAAAACCCACTATGAAATAAGAGAAAGATATAAAGAAGGTTTTGTGGCGGAAACGGATGCCGATATGATTCAGATATCCTTGACGAAATTGAAAAACAGCCTTCAGTCCATAAAGAGAAACAAGGATGTGGCTTATAAGCTTCTGAAGTTCCAGATGGGATTGGACCTCGACGAAGAAATTGTTTTGACGGATAAACTCGCTGACATTCTGATGCGGATCGACCTTGACAAATTACAGAGCACTGAGTTCGATATCGATCGAAATATCGATTTCCAACTGCTCTCGACCCAGGAAAGACTTTCCGAACTGGATTTGAAAAACGAGAAGATGAAATATTTTCCCACAGTCGCCGCTTTCTACAGTTTCAATTGGAATGCCATGCGGAATGAATTCAACTTTTTGAACTTCGATGAGAAATGGTACAAGACGCAGATTGTGGGAGTGAGCGTCAATGTGCCGATTTTCAAGAGCGGCGCACAGAAGGCTAGAGTCCAGAAGGCCGCTATTTCTCTGAAACAGGCTCAAAATGCAAAGCAGCAGGTGAGTGAAGGGTTGGAACTCGAAGCCGCCAGGGCGAGATCCGATTTGGATTCGGCTCAAGACACCTTTGTGAATTCAACAAATAATCTTTCACTGTCTAAAAAAGTCTATGATGTGACTCTTATCAAATACAAGGAAGGAGTCGCCTCCAGCATGGATTTGACCCAGGCTCACGATCAATATTTGATGGCTCAATCGGAATACATCCAGGCCATTTCGGCCCTTCTCACTGCGAAAAACACGCTGGACAGGCTCAACAATAATTTTCAAATTTCTCAGGCAAAGGACAATTGATCATGAAAAACAGAAAATATTTAGCCCTTTTAGGAATAGGATTTCTCCTGGCTTCCTGCAGTCCCCCAGGTCGCGGAGGTAGCGAGGCTGAGCTGGCGCGGTTGGAACAACAGAGAGAGGTTCTGACGGAAAAAATCGAAACTTTGAAACAGGAGATCGCCCAACAAGGGAATCCCGCTCTCAAAGTCGAAAAAGTCATGAATGTAAAGATATCCCCTCTGGAAAAAGCGCCATTCCAGCATTTCATTCAGGTTCAGGGCACCATCGAATCGGACAACAATATCATGGTCGCTCCTCAGGCTTCCGGAATTGTCAAGAAGATCCATGTGAGCGCAGGCAATAGGGTCACCCAGGGTCAGCTTCTTGCCGAACTGGATGGAACCATCCTCGAAAGCAGTATCGCGGAAGTGGAAAACGGTCTGGCCCTGGCCAAGACGATATTTGAAAGGCAGCAGAGGTTGTGGGACAAAAAAATCGGTAGCGAGATCGAATACCTCCAGGCAAAAAACGGCAAAGAGGGCTTGGAAAAGCGGCTGGCAACTTTGCAGGAGCAGTATAAGCTGACCAAGATTTTTTCTCCCCTAGACGGAACTGTTGATGTAGTTCTTATCAAGGAAGGGGAGATGGCCGGAGCCGGGATGGGAGCTGTTCACGTCGTCCAACTGTCCAATCTCAAAATCATCGTCGATCTTTCGGAAATCTATACTTCCCGTGTCAAACAGGGAGACAAGGTTCATGTCACCATTCCTGTCACCGGCAGGGAATTTGACCTGACCGTTGAGGCCGTTTCCCAGGTCATCGATCCCGACGACCGGACTTTCCAGATCGAGATTAAATTTCCAACAACAGAACATAACATCAAACCGAATATGCTGGCTGTCCTGGCCATCAATGACTACACCAATCCGGAAGCTCTGACTGTTCCTGTCAGCCTCGTCCAGGAAACAGGCAATGAGAAATTCATTTTTATCGCCTCTGAGGTCAGCGGCGATTGGATCGCTGAGAAGAGGACTGTCACAATCGGTGAGAGATATGCCGGTCAAGTCGAGATTCTGACCGGAGTGGAACAGGGAGAGCACGTGGTCACACTCGGATATCAGAATCTGGCGAACGGCCAGAAACTGGCTGTCACGGTTGAAAATTGATGGAGAGCCATTCTATCCAGCAGAGAATAATTAACAATCGGGAAAACCAATGAAATTTAAAGAATTTAAACTGACAAACATCTCGGTGGGCAACAAAACGACAATCTATATATTTACGTTCATCCTGGTTGTCTTCGGCATCCTGCAGTACGACTCTACACCGAAGGAACAATTTCCCGAGATTGTCTTTCCTTATTTTATGGTCAGCACCATTCATCCCGGAACCTCCCCGGCCGACATGGAAAATCTGATCACGCGTCCCATCGAAAAACAGCTAAAAGGAATCAACGGCGTCAAGCACATCAACAGCAATTCCATCCAGGACTTTTCATCGATTTTCATCGAATTCGAGCTGACTGCGGATGATATGCAGGCCTATCTGGATGTCAGGCAGGCCGTCGACGACGCCCGTCCCGATCTCCCTTCCGATCTTTTCAGTGACCCCGATGTCACCCGGATCGATCTGTCCGAAATCCCCATATTGTTCATCAATCTTTCCGGAGATCTCGGTTTAGTCAAGCTGAAACAACTGGCGGAGGATCTCCAGGATGAAATCGAAAGCCTCGAGGAAATCACCCGGGCCGACATTTCCGGTGCCCTCGACCGGGAAATCCAGATCAATGTCGATCTTTATAAAATGCAGGCCGCGGGGTTGTCCTTTTATGCCATCCAGAATGCCATCGCTTCGGAGAACTTGACCCTCTCCGGCGGCCAAATCGATACCGACGGTATGCGGAGAAACCTCCGTGTCATCGGAGAATTCAGAAACATTTCCCAAATCCAGGATATCCAGCTCCAGAATGGAATTTATCTCAAAGATATTGCCAATGTTGTCGACGGTTACAAGGACAGGGAAAGCTATTCCCGGCTGAACTCTGAAGACGTGGTCACCATCAATATCATCAAAAAGAGCGGACGGAATCTGATTTTGGCCGTCGATAAAATCAAGGTCATTTTGGAAGAATTCAAGACAACCGCTCCGGAAAATCTGACGGTCACCATGACCGGAGACAGAAGCACCCAGACTCGAAACAGCGTCAACGACCTGTTCAACACCATCATTCTCGGATTCATCATTGTCGTCCTGGTCCTCATGTTTTTCATGGGTGAAGCCAACGCGCTTTTTGTAGGCATCGCTATTCCCATGTCCATCGTCATCGCCTTTATCTTTATTCCAATCGTCGGATTCACTTTGAACATGGTCGTGATGATGTCGTTTATCCTTGTCCTGGGGATAGTGGTCGATAACTCCATTGTCGTAGTCGAGAATGTCTACCGCCATTACACGACAACACCCGGTCTTTCCATTGTGGATGCCACCAAAAGAGGAGTGGGGGAGGTGGCCCTGGCCGTGTTCACAGGAACGCTGACGACGATGGCTCCCTTCTTTCCCTTGATGTTTGTCCCGGGTCTTCCGGGAAAATTCATGTCCTTTCTGCCGATCACCATCATCATCACCCTTACGGCCTCCATGCTGGTTGCCTACGTGATCAATCCCGTCTTTGCCGTCTCGTTCATGAAACGCGCTCCCAACGGAGAAAAAACTCCGTCCCGCTGGAAGATCAAGAAGAGATCATTGATCTTTCTGCTGGTATCGGCTGCTTTGGCCGTCGTCTTTTATGCGGCGGGCAAAATCCTTCTAGCGAATCTGCTGGCTTTTGGAGTGCTTGTCTATCTTCTCTCCAAATATGTGCTGCATTTTTTCATCGCTAAGTTCCAGGCTTCAGTGCTTCCATTCATGATGAAGGTTTATCGCAAAACTCTGGCCTTCCTTCTCAGAGGGAAAAGGCCCTACGGCGTTCTGGCCGGGGTCACCGGGCTTCTTTTTGCTTCCATTATCTTGCTCGGTATCAGTATGCCCAGAGTTGTGTTTTTTCCAAGCGGTGATCCGAACACTCTACAAATCTACATCACCATGCCCGAGGGGACTCATATCGACGTCACCAACGATGTCTGCAAGCAGGTCGAAGAGAGGGTTTACGAGGTCATCGGCCGGAACAACCCTGATGTGGAATCCGTGGTTTCCAATGTCGCCGCCAATGCGGGAAGCGGCATGTTCGACCGCTTCACTCAAGACAAACTGGCCAAGGTGACCATTTCCTTTGTTGAATACAAATACAGAACCGGGAAATCCACCCTCGAGTATCTTGGCGATCTGCGGGAGCGGTTGACCGGAATCCCCGGCGCTGAAATCCGGATCGATCAGGAGGCGATGGGGCCCCCGACGGGAATGCCCATCAATATCGAGATCAGCGGTGATGATATTAATGAGCTGGTTGACATCACTATAAGACTCGAAGAGTTCATCGATTCTTTGAATGTTAGAGGAATCGAGGAGCTTAAATCCAGTATGGAGATCAGCAAACCCGAACTGATTCTGAACATCGACAGGGACAAAGCCAACCGGCTGGGAATCAGCACGGCCCAGATCGGCATGGCCCTGCGGACTGCTATCTACGGGACCGAAGTTTCCAAATTCAAGGAAGGTGAAGACGAGTATTCGATCATGGTGCGTCTGGATAAAAAATACAGAGATGACATCGATGTCCTGCTCAGCCAGACTCTCTCTGTCCCCGGAGGAAGAAACGGGCCCAAAAATATTCCGATTTCCGCAGTCGCCTCTGTTTCCAACCGGACAAGCTACGGCGGGATAACCCGTTTGGACAACAAGAGAGCCATCACCCTCTCCTCCAATGTGATTTACGGATACAACGCCAATGAAATCATCCAGCAGATCAACAGGCAGCTGCCGGCGTTCGATCTCAAAGAGGGATACACAGTCAAATTCACCGGGGAACAGGACATGCAGGCAGAGACAGGAAGCTTTATGGTCAAAGCCTTGTTTATCTCCATGGGGCTGATTCTGATCATTCTTGTCACCCAGTTCAACTCGATCTCCAAACCGCTGATCATAATCTTCCAGATCTTCCTCAGTTTCACAGGAGTTTTTCTGGGATTCGCCATTTTCCGGATGGAGATCTCCATCATGATGACGGGGATGGGGATCATCGCTGTGGCGGGCATCGTCGTAAAAAACGGGATCATTATTATCGACTACACAGACAAGCTCATCGACAGCGGGATGAACAAAGCCGATGCCATCATCCAGGCCGGCGCGACACGTCTGACACCGGTCCTGTTGACCGCGCTTTCTACGATTCTGGGTCTTCTTCCTCTGGCAATCGGAGTCAACCTCAATTTCATCACCCTCTTCAGCCGGTTCGATCCCCAGTTCTATTTTGGGGGAGATAACGCCGCTTTCTGGAATCCTCTGTCCTGGACCATCATTTTCGGATTGACTTTCGCCACCGTCCTGACACTGGTCGTTGTTCCTGCTATGTACAAGATTATCTATGCACGTAAAGACAAGGCAGGCAGCCAATAAGTGAAAAACCGGAACCGTCTCAGTTGAGATTGATTTTCTCTGTTCGATATCTCTTAACATATCTCTTTTCATTTGATAGCAAGAGTTGAAAAATGTACGCCATAGAAGTCGAAAAACTGACCAAAACGTTCAACGGATTTGTCGCTGTCGACAACGTCTCGTTTACAGTGAATAGCGGCGAGCTTTTCGGTCTGCTCGGTCCCAACGGTGCCGGCAAGACGACAACCATCAATATGCTCTCCACCCTCCTCAAGAAAACGTCGGGCAGGGGAGAGGTCGCCGGATTCGATATTTCGAAGCGAAAAGATGATGTCCGGAGAAGCATTGGAGTCGTTTTTCAGGAACCTGCCCTGGACACCAAACTCACGGGCCGGGAGAATCTGGAATTTCACGCCATGATGTACGGCATGGGAAAGAACGAACGGCGAAAAAGGATCGAAGAAGTCCTCAACCTTGTCGAGCTGGCTGAAAAGGCAAAAGTGCTGGTGGAGAAGTACTCCGGGGGCATGAAAAGACGGTTGGAAATCGCCCGGGGATTGATCCACAGGCCCAAGGTTCTCTTCCTCGACGAACCGACTCTCGGGCTCGATACTCAAACACGACGCCACATCTGGGATTACATTAAAAAGCTGAATAAAGAGAGCGATGTGACCATCATTTTAACCACGCATTATATGGAGGAGGCCGACTTCCTCTGTGAGAGGGTGGCCATCATGGATAAAGGCAAATTTGTTGCCCTGGATTCTCCGTTAAAGCTCAAAGATATCCTGGGCGGCGATGTCGTTTCCCTCGAGATCGAGGGCGAAATGGATGCTCTGTCTATTCAAATGGAAAATTTAGACTGGATAAAAACACTGGCCAAGCACGACCATCATTTGAGCCTGACCATGGAGAAGGGAGAGAGGCGGATTCCCGAACTGATCAACTTGGCAACCGAAAACGGTGCCACGGTCACCTGCGTGAATTTGAGAAAACCCAGCCTTGAAGACGTTTTCCTCCATTACACCGGACGGACGATCCGTGAAGGAGAGGCCAGCCAGGCGGAACGGAACCGGGCTATGATGCGCGGCCGGATGGGACGGAGACGATGATCAACAGAGCTGCTATCCAGGTTCTTTGGATGCGGGAGATGAAGAGGTTTCTCAGGGCCAAATCGCGTATAGTTGGGGCGCTGGCCATGCCGCTGTTTTTTTTGGCTTTTTTAGGCATGGGATTCCGGAGGATTTCAGTTCCGGGCATGACCGAACAAGTCGATTATATCCGCTTCCTTGTTCCGGGAATTCTGGGGATGAGCCTTCTTTTTTCGTCGACTTTCGGGGGGCTGTCCGTGCTCTGGGACAGGGAATTTGGCTTTCTCAAGGAAATTATGGTCGCCCCGGTCACACGTGTCTCGATCGTTCTGGGCAGAATCGCCGGCGGAGTGACTACGGCTTTAATCCAGGGACTGCTCATCCTGGGTATTGCAACTCTGATCGGTTTCCGGATGAATTCGATTCTTGCGCTGGGAATGACCATTGTCTTTATGGTGCTGATTTCGGTCGCCTTTCTCGGCCTCGGGCTGATTTTCGCCTCGAAAATGAAGGATATGCAGGGCTTTTCAATTGTCATGAATTTTGTCATCTTTCCCCTGTTTTTTCTGTCCGGTGCCCTTTATCCCCTAGACAATTTTCCCGGCTGGTTGAGATCTCTCTCCTATTTGGACCCTCTCACCTACGGCATTGACGGCCTCAGGGGAGTGCTTATCGGCATTTCCTCTTACTCGATCCTCTTCAATTTCATTCTCATGGTCGCTTTCTCTTTGGTGATGATTGTGCTCGGGGCTTACTTTTTCGAAAAAAGCGAAAGCGTCTGACAGTCGTAAGAGCCGGGGGTTGATTCATTGAGATGGCCGCTTCCATCTGGGACACCGTAATGGAAAACTTGAAGAAAGAATACTCCCTACACTTGCTGGAAAAGACAAACACCATGCAGTCTCTGTTGGCCGAACTGGACTGTGTTTGTCCCTGCCAATCCATCATTCCTTCGCCCGTCGAAAACGGATACCGCAACCGGGCCAAGTTCAAGATTTTCGGTAGTGGAAAGCATGCCGAAACAAAAGGAACCGATCCTGTACGAGGAGAAGTTCCATTCGAAGAGAGCCTCTGGATCCTGCCGGAGTGGGGGAGGGATCTTGTCCGGGGTGTCGACGGCTATCTTGGAGTAAATTTGCTTGGATGCCGGGTCGATGGCTTCGAAGTGAATCTTTCCCATGGGCGTGAGGAAGGGCATCTGACGCTTTCCGTCAAACCGGAGAGTGTAGGAAATTACGATGATCTGGCGCAAATGGTGAAAAGGATCGATGGTTTGACAGGGTTGGCCATTCCCTCTCAAAAAAA
>CBFDBS010000036.1:0-12001 GCA_965603105.1 uncultured bacterium | reverse complement strand
ATTTCTCTCTGCTCATTCATCATCTCGGGGTGCTGACGGCAGATCTCGATCGCCTTTTGAATCTGAGGAATTTTCAGTTTCAAAGCCGCCAAGGTGAATTTGAGGAGAACTCCCGAAGGCGTTTCCGGAGTGATTTCTTCCAGAGCCTCAGCGGCCAATTGTCTGGCCTCAGGGAATTCGTTCCGTTCGCTCAAGAATTCTATCAAGGCGATTTTGTAAGTCAGATTGAGTTTGATGTCGGGGAGTTCGTTTTTCAAGCGCCTGTAGTGCCCGCTGGCTGAATCCAGGTGACCCCGTCTGATCTCTTTTTCTAAAAGGGGGATAAAAAATTCCTCATACTCATACCTCAATCCGATCTGGGTTCCAAGGTTCCACAGAGTTTCAAGCATCTCGGGAGTGGGCGGCGCCTTCTTGAGCAGATCTAGCATAAGCATGAATGCTTCCCCAGATCTTCCCGCATTCATTCTTTTGATGATTGTATTGATGGTGTTGGGGATTTCGTCTCCGGTATCGATTTTGGCCTCGATTTTGGGGTGAATGTATTTTTCTTCAATCTTCAAGACCTTGATCCCGTAGGCGACAGCCGCACCGAGAACGAATCCCCAGACATGGGCCCAGTAGGCCACACCCCCGCCGCCGTCGGGATTGACCGTATCGAGAATTTTGGCATTGAAAATTTGAAGGCCAAGCCAGAGCGGCAGTATCAGCCAGGCAGGTGCTTCAAAAGTGCCTCTGACTATAAAAAAGAAAAAATAGAAAAATGTGATCTTCGTTTTCAGATACCGGATCAGAAAAGCCCCCATGACTCCGGCGATCGCTCCCGACGCCCCAATTAAAGGCCCCTGAAGATTAGGATAATGCAGTCCGTACATGGCCGCCGATGAAATTCCCATAACCAGGTAAAAGGCCGCAAAGATCGGTCTCCCCCAGACATCTTCGATAAACGGTCCCATGAGATAGAGGAGGAGAAGGTTCCCCAGCAGGTGGAGCCAGCCGCCGTGGATGAACATATAGGTGATGAGTCCGGAAGATTTCCTTTCGGCCGGGATGTACCCCCATTTCCTGTAGGTCACGCCGTTGAGGATCTCCAGTAACTGCACCGAGAGTTTGTCTAGCCACTCCTGTTCCAGTTGAGCGGTAGTGGGAATTTGATTACCCATCATGTTACGATAGGCATCGAGCTGATTTTCGATGGCCTCTGAGTTTCTGTCCCCAAACAACATCTTTCTCACATCTGGATTTAGCTCAAGATAAGGATGTTCGAAATAATATTCGACAAGCTTCTGGGCGCTGTCTTTGGCGGCTTTGATATCTCTGTTGATTTCTGTTGAGATGAAAAGATGAACAACGATGCAGATACCGATGATGCCAAAGGTGATCCAAGGCAGTCTGCGGACAGTGTCACTCTCATGTCCGACCGGAATGATCATAGAGGCCTCCTCGTGTCCATTTCAAATGCCCAGAGGCTGCCGTTTGATAATCTTGATCGACAGCTGGATTGCTCTTCTCTTATAAAATCAGAGCCTATGATCTCTCAGATGATACAGGGCTGTAAATCGTCTTTATGTATGAATCGGGGGGTGAGATTTGGGGTCTCTGGCGATTATGCCTTGCACCTCAGGAGGAATGAGAAAGGAATGAAATCCGTTGACTGAGTGATATGGTTTTTTATATAGATAAAGCCAAGTGTATAATAAAAAAGGAGCGTAGAACAGGGTGAAATGAAATTCGATGTCATTGTCATCGGAGCCGGATTCGGTGGGTTGACCTGTGCGGCGAAACTGGCCAAATCAGGCCGTAAGGTGTTGCTCCTCGAAAAAAAGGCGAACATCGGAGGCACGAGTTATGTTTTTAAAAGAGGCCCCTACGCTTTTCCCATGGGCCCCCTTGGTTTCAGTCATCCAGGAAGAATCCTCTCGCTTCTAGAGGAAATCGGCGTCAAAGAAAAGCCGTCATTCATCCGCAACCACTTTCAGCTGGCCTCTCCCTATATAGATGAGATCTTTTCCCTGCCTCTTCAGGAGTTGAAACAGAATTTGGAGGAAAGCTACAAAAAAGAGAAATATCTGGATCATTATTTTGCCGAGCTTGAAAACATCATAACTCTTATTGAAGATATCACTTCATGGCATCCTGAATACCTTATCGGAAAAAGAAAACATGCAGTGCTGGCCAAAGTCGATGCAGACACCCGGCGCAAGCTGAAACGTGTGGAACATCTTTCTTCCACCTCCTGCTCAATCCTGCTGGACCGGTATATCCGTGATCAGAACCTGCAGAATCTGCTGGGAGCCATGGGAACCCTTCCTCCCCGCATGTCTCTGTTGAATCTGGCTATCATGTGGCAGCTGATGTCGACCGTTGGGATCTGGTCTCCCTCATGGGGCATTCACGGATTGATCGACCGGGTCGCAGACGCCTATGCTTCCTGCGGAGGGATCCTCAAAACAGGGTGCCCGGTGGAAGAGATTTTGATCAAGAATGGACAGGCCTCCGGGATCAGATCCAAGACGGGAGAGAGTTTTGAGGCCGGCTGGGTGGTTTCAAACGCCGACTATAAAAAGACTTTTTTGGGAATGATTTCGGACCAAAATCTGCCCCCAGGATTTAAAAAGAATTTGGAAAGTGCTCCCTACACTGGCTCCGAGTTGTGTGTGTTCCTCGGAGTAGATCCTGAAAAGATCGACTGGCGGAAGATGAAAGCCAGGCATCTTTTTTACAGCACCGGCCAGGATATGCCAGAGATCGAGGTGTGTTTGTGGTCGGATTCGGGGGCAAAAACGGCCCCTCCCGGAAGAAAAACCTTGGTGCTGCGTTCCGGTTTGTCTTTTAAGGAATTCGAAAAGTTCTGGCTGGGAGAGAAAAAAAGGAAGCACGGATACGGCGAACTGAAAAGCAGGCTGGCCGATTCCCTCATAAAAACAGCGGAAAGGATGCTGCCTGGTTTGAGTTCAGCCATCGAAACCAAAGACGCGGCCACTCCACTGACATATCAGGATTGGGGGCAGAGGCACAGAGGTTCAATCGCCGGCTGGAGTTGGAGTCCTCTAGACCGAAAGCTGGGGGGAAAACTTCTTGTTGAAACCCCTCTTCGCAACCTTTTAATGGTTGGCATATATTCGTCGCGCGAGCTTTTTTTGGGAGGGGTCCCTACGGCCGTTTACACAGGCAGCCTGGCCGCTGACCGGATCTGCGAGTGAAAGTGTGACTCCCCCTCGATTGTGCTATAATGTCATAACACAAACAATCAGGAGAAAGCCGTGGACGAACATGTTTACAAGACAATCGAATTGACGGGTTCCTCGAAAGTCAGTATCGAGGAGGCCGTCAAAAATGCCATCTCCAAGGCGGCCCATACGGTTAAAAACATGCGCTGGTTTCAGATCATCGATTCCCGGGGCTACATAGAGGGAGATTCGGTTTCCTATTGGCAGGTTACCATAAAAATCGGATTCACAGTCGATTGAGAAACAGTTGCTGCTAGCCTGACCTGCCTCGAATTCTTTCACCTGGGAAAACGCCGCCGTTTTGGGAGGAACCATTAGTCATGTTTGGCAAGAGAATCACACTGTTCAAGCTTTTTGGTTTTGAAATCCGGATAGATTTAAGCTGGCTGATTATCGCTCTCCTCATCAGCTGGACTCTGGCCAAAGATATGTTTCCACGCTATTATGGGGGCCTGCCCGTGTCGACCTACTGGTTGATGGGCATTTCCGGAGCGCTGGGACTTTTCGCCTCCATAGTCTTTCATGAACTCTCCCATTCACTTGTGGCCCGCATGTTTGGAATTCAAATGAAGGGGATTACCCTGTTTATTTTCGGCGGAGTGGCGGAGATGACGGAAGAGCCGCCCAGTCCCAAGGCCGAGTTTTTTATGGCTGTCGCCGGCCCGCTCTCCAGCATTGTCCTCGGCTTGGGACTCTTTGTGGTTCGTTTCATCGGGGATGGCTTCGGATGGCCGAGGCCCATCTTGGGAGTCATCAGCTACCTGGCCTTAATCAATCTTATCCTGGCCGGATTCAATCTGCTGCCCGCTTTTCCGCTCGATGGAGGCCGGGTGCTCCGCTCGGTACTCTGGGGGATGAAGGATAACATCCGCTGGGCGACGCGGATCGCATCCAGCCTCGGATCCGCCTTCGGCATCGCCCTCATCTTGTGGGGGGCGCTGAGTGTGTTAATGGGGAATTTCATCGGCGGCATATGGTGGGTTTTTATCGGGATGTTTATGCGGGGAGCTTCCCAGATGTCTTACCAGCAGCTTGTCACACGGAGATCGCTCGAAGGGGAAAAGGTGAGGCGGTTCATGGTTTCAAATCCTGTGACGGTTTCTCCATCCTTATCTGTGGAGGATCTTGTTGAGGACTATATCTATAAATTCCATTTCAAGATGTTTCCCGTAGTGGATGATGACAAACTCTTGGGCTGTGTGAACGTCAACCAGGTCAAAAACATTCCCAAGGACGAAAGGCAGAATCGTGATGTCGGACAGCTGGCCAGAAGCTGTTCGAAGGAAAACACCATCGGTCCCGACGAGGACGCCATGATAGCCCTGTCCCTTATGAACAGCACCAAAGCCAGCCGCCTGATGGTGGTTGAAGGAGACAGGCTCCTGGGAGTCATCTCTCTCAAAGATATGCTTGAATTCCTCTCCTTGAAGGTCGATCTCGAGGGCTGACAAGTCCTGGAATCTGAGTGGATAGAAGAAGCGACATCGTAAGATTTAGCCTTTCTGAATCGCTGATGAGGGAAGACGACGAAGTCGGCCAGTTGAGGATGTTTGAGCACGAGAGGAATAATAAAAGCAGCAAATTTCCCTCGGATAATCTGATTATTGTACAGAGTAACCAAGCGGAGTTTTAAGACTGCCACCTTTTAAGGGGGGAAAAATCCTGCAGTGTTGAAGGGATGGGTGGTAATGAACCATGGCTTTTCTTTCCCAACCAAAAATAGAGAAAAAGATCGATGAATTAGGCCTAAAGAAAATCATCCGGGAAAAAATACTGGAAAAGCTTGTTATGCCTAAATAATCTAGGTATAATACCTAGACAATTTAGGTATGCGAGTGACACAATGATTACAAAGAATTTAATGGCCGCTTCAACCAAACCCGTGATTCTGACCATCCTCAACGGCGGGGAGATGTACGGTTATCAGATTATCCACCGGGTCATCCAGCTTTCCGGAGGGACACTGGAATGGTCCGAGGGAATGCTCTATCCCGTCCTCCACAGAATGGAAAAGGAAAACTTTATCCGCTCCCAGTGGAAAATTTCCGAAAACGGGCGGCGGCGGAAATACTACCGGCTGACCGATCTGGGGAAAAAGGAGCTGGTGATGGAAAGAAAACAGTGGATGAGCGTTCACAGGGTGCTTTCCAATCTCTGGGCCCCCTCTCCGGCCGCGGATTGAGCAAAGGAGTTTCCGATGTTTGACCTCGAAAAAGCGATCAACAAATGGCGCAAATCCCTCAACAAAAGCGATTCACTGGAAGACGGCTATAAAGAGGAGCTTGAGAATCATTTGAGAGATAAAATCGAATATCTCATCGGCCTTGGCTTTCCGGAAAAAAAGGCCTTCGTCGAGGCCGCGCAAAAAATCGGAAAAGCCGAAAGCCTGGGGGCCGAGTTTTACAAAACGGACACGTTTCACTTTGCAGGATTTTCTTCTCTCTTTCTGAATTATTTCAAAATCGGGCTCCGGAAAATTAAACGCCAGAAAATCTATTCCCTGATCAATATCGCCGGTCTGGCCGTCGGATTGGCCTGCTGCACGGTGATCATCCTCTACTTGACCAATGAACTCTCTTATGACACTTACCATCCCGATGCCGACCGCATCTACCGGGTGGCCGTCCACCAGATCAACATCGTCGGGGAGTTTACGACGGCCACGACACGGAATCCTTTGGGACCAGAGCTTAAGGCCAACTACCCGCAGGTGGAAAAGGCGGTGAGGATCGTTCCTCCATATGAAAACGCCGATCATGTCCTGGTCGTTCAGGGAGAAAAACGGTTCTTCGAAAACCGCGTCTATTTTGTCGATTTTGAGCTTTTCGATGTCTTTCACATCCCTTTTCGCTATGGCCATCCTGAGAAAGCTCTCGTGAATCCGAATACAGTTGTTATCACAGAGGAGATGGCCCGCAAATATTTTGATGATGAGGCCCCCCTGGGAAAATCTATTCAGATCGAAATCGACTACGACACCGGATCGGTTCAGATCGAGGATTTTGAAGTGACAGGTATCGTTGCAAACGCTCCCCCCAACACCCACTTCAAATTCGATTTGCTCGTCTCCATGCCGACTTTGATTAGAAATCTGCCTGATTTCGATCAAGACTGGATGAATCCTATGAACAAATACACATATGTGAAGCTGTTTGCCCAGGCGAATGCGGAGGAATTTGAAAAGCAGATCCAGGCGACCGCCCAAAAATACGCCCAGGTCTACGAGAAGGAATTGAACAGGCCTTTACAGCGTTACGAGTACTTCCTCCAGCCAGTCTCCAGAATTCACATGTTTTCCCACATCCGGAGAGAAATCGAAACTCCGGGCAACTGGTACTATGTCTCCATCTATTCCATCATCGCCTTTCTGATTCTTCTCATCGGCTGCATGAACTTCATGAACCTGTCTGCAGCCCTGTCCACAACCCGGACCAAAGAGGTCGGGCTGCGCAGGATCGTCGGGGCCCAGCGCCGGCAGGTTGTCTGGCAGTTCCTGGGCGAATCATTTCTGGTCACTGTTTTGGCCTTTATTGTCGCTTTTGGGCTGATCCTCTTCCTGCTCATTCCCTTCAATCAAATGGCGGGAACGGAGCTCACTCTCAACGGCCTCAAACAGCCCCTCGTCCTTCTGTCTCTTCTTGGTTTGCTTCTTTTTGTCTCGGTCGGCGCCGGATGTTATCCGGCCTTCGTTCTGACGAAGCTCAGGCCGATTAGTGTCCTCCACGGGAAACACGCCTCCACCTCCAGGGGTTCCCGGGTCCAGAAACTTCTGGTTGTCGGCCAGTTCACCATTTCGATTTTTTTAGTCATCTGTACGCTGACCGTCTTCAAACAGCTGTCCTTTATGAAGGGGGGGGCTTTGGGATTTGATATGGGCCAAAAAATCCTCCTGCCGGTCAAAAGCAACATGAATCATTTGAGAAGGGATTATGAAAACATCAAGGCGGATTTTCTTAAGAATCCGTCCATCACCGGGGCCACCGTCTCCTCACGAGTTCCCGGGGAAGAAGACGAAAGCGGCTACTACATGATTCCGGAAGGAGCGGAACTGGACAATGCCCCAAGGCTGAGGGTCGTCACCGCAGATTTTGATTTTATTAAAGAGTACGGGATCAAAATGGCCGCCGGGAGACCGTTTCAACGCGAACTGGGGACTGATGAGAGAGAGGCTTATGTTATCAATCTGGCGGGAGTCAAAGAACTGGGATTTGCTTCCCCCGATGAAGCCTTGGGCAAAAGTTATATGGCGACCTACCACAGGCTGACCAAAAAAATAGTCGGCGTCACTGAAAACTTCCACATTCGTGGGATGCAGGAAGAGGTCGAACCCCTCCTTCTGGACATAGAAAATTCCCTTTTCGACACCATCACCCTGTCTATAACAGTTGAAAAAATGAACGAGCTGATGGGTTTTATAGAGAACACCTGGCGAAGACACTTCCCCGGCGTACCTTTCGAGTATTCCTTTTTAGACGATAACTTCGCCAGCGAATACCTCTTCGAGGAGCAGATGGGACGCCTTTTGGGGCTCATCACCACTTTGGGTTATATCATCGCCTGCCTCGGGCTGTTCGGGCTGGCCTCCTTTGTTGCCCAATACCGGAAGAAAGAAATTGGCATCCGTAAAGTCCTCGGGGCTTCGGTTTCGGATATCATCTCCCTGCTGTCCAAGGACTTTATCCTGCTGGTTATCATTTCGGTTCTTATCGCTTCGCCCATTGCCTGGTTTTCCATCAACAAATGGCTCCAGGACTTCGCCTACCGGATCAATTTCAGCATCGTTGTCTTCTTTATCGCTGCCGCCGGGGCCCTGGCCATTGCTTTGGGCACGGTCTCTCTGCAAGGTATCAGGGCCTCACTTTCCAACCCGATCAACTCCCTGCGCGATGAATGAGAAATTTCTCCTAGAAAATGGAATCGCCAGGCCTCTGTCACATGACGGACGTTTGACCTGGCGAGACAGATTCAATCAGATTGTTTAGGTCTCAGTCTGTGGCTGTTCCTCAAGGATAAATCCCTCTTTCCTGGTAGACCATCTCCAACCGGTACATGGCTACGATCTGAGCGGCCGTGCGCCAGTCAACTTTATATTTCTCGGCAGCATTGCGCACTCTTTCGTAGGCGTTGACGATTGTCTTTTTCAATTTGGAATCGACTTCTTCCAGATCCCAGAATTCACTCCTCTTGTTCTGAAGCCACTCGAAATAGCTGACGATGACGCCTCCTGAGTTGCAGAGGATGTCGGGAAGAACATCAATCCCTTTCCGGCTGAGAACTTTGTCTCCCTCTTCATCGGTGGGGCCGTTGGCGCCTTCAGCAACAAGTTTGACATTGAGAAGTTCAGCTGTGTCTCTGACAATGGCGTTCTCCAGCGCGGCGGGAATGAAGATATCGGCTTTGGTGCTGAAAAAAGCCTCCTTGTCGATGGCATGAGCTTTGGGATAATCGGCCACACCACCATGTGTCTTGACATACAGGGCCAGGTCATCAGGATCGATTCCGTCTCTGTTTCTGATAGCCCCGGTCACGTCTTCCACGGCGACAAGCTTCGATCCGTTCAGCTTCATCAACCGTGCCGCCCAGGAGCCGACATTCCCGTAGCCCTGGACTGTGTAGGTGGCTCCTTTCAAGTTAAAACCACGATCTTGGGCCCACTTTTCAATCAGGAAAACAACGCCCTGCCCGGTTGCCTTTTCACGCCCCACACTTCCGCCCGATTCTATAGGCTTTCCGGTGACGACATGAATACTGCGGTTCCTTTCGTCGGGAGCCATAGTGGACATATAGGTGTCCAGGATCCAGGCCATGATCTGAGGATTGGTGTTCACATCGGGAGCGGGGATGTCATAATCGGGACCGATATTGTTTCCCAGAGCGAAGGTGAAACGCCGCGAAATTCTTTCCAGCTCTTTGTGACTGTAATCTGCCGGATCGATCTGGATTCCCCCCTTGGCGCCGCCGAAGGGGATGTTGACAATGGCCGACTTCCAGGTCATCATCGTCGCCAGCGCTCTGACTTCATCGATATCGACCATAGGGTGAAAGCGGAGTCCCCCCTTGAAGGGTCCCAACACGTTGTTGTGCTGGACGCGATAGCCGGTCAGCATCTTTACGTGCCCGTCATCCATTTTGACCGGGAAATGAACGATCAGCTCGTTCTGTGTCTCGGCCATGATTTTGCAGATGTCCCTATCAAAATTGTTAACTCCCATAGCTTTCTCCAGCTGCTTTAACACCGTTAGGTAAAGACTGGGCTTTTTTGTCATCTCGGCTCTGTAGTGCTCACACCTCCAGGTCCCTGTTTCGGGTTTTGGAAGGCCGCACAGCTTCTGAAGTTCGCAGGATTTGCAGAGTCCTTTGAAAACACTGCTCTCTTCCAGTCCCGGCCGGCCGTGCTGGAAATATAAGAGTTTCCATTCTTTGGATGTTGAGAGGGATTTTAATCCTTGTCCTTTGTCTGTTTCGTCTTTTCTCATGTTGACCTCCTGTTACAACAAAGATAAAGCAAGTTTAGTGCCAAGTTGCCAACAGGGGAAAGCAGAGCGGATCGATAAAAAAATCCTGGATAGATATGAACCGGCGGGTAATTTTGAACCACCTGCGGAACACTTAAAAATCAGGAAGGGGGCTCTATTTTTTTCAGTTTTTCTCTCAGCGTCTTGCGGGTTATTCCCAATATCTCGGCGGCCCTGGTCTTGTTCCCGTCCGCGCTGGACAGAACACTGCGAATGTGAAGGGCTTCCGCCTCGGCCAGAGTCCGGTTGGCACCGGAGCCCTTGAGAGCTGAAAAACGCATGATGGAAGGAAGATCCGGGACATCAATTTCATTTCCTTCGGTCATCACCACCAGTCTCTGGATGATGTTTTCCAGCTCCCTGACGTTCCCGGGCCAGTCATGATTATTAAGAACCTGCAGGGCATTCTCGGAAAAAATCGGTTTGGATTTCCCGAATTCCCTGGCGTACTTTTCAGCAAAGTTATGGACCATAAGCAGGATATCCTCCATTCTCTCTCTGAGAGGGGGGATATTTATAGTGATCACATTCAGACGGTAGTAGAGATCTTCCCGGAATTTTTCCTTCTGAACCAGCGTGAACAGGTATTTGTTGGTGGCGGCGATGATCCGGATATCCACTTTTTGGGGCTGCCTGGCTCCGACCAGATAGACCTCTTTGTCCTGTAGAACACGCAGCAGCTTGACCTGCATGGAAAGGCTGGTTTCGCTGATTTCATCCAGAAAAATCGTCCCCCCTTCGGCGGTCTGAAAGAAACCTGCCCGTGTTTCTGTTGCCCCGGTGAAAGCCCCCCTGACATATCCGAAGAGCTCACTTTCCAGCAGATTCTCCGGAATACCGCCGCAATTTATGGGCACAAATGGAGATGATGAGCGCGAGCTGCTGTAATGGATAGCCCTGGCAACCAATTCCTTGCCTGTCCCGCTCTCTCCGGTAATCAGAACTGTGGCCGAGCTTCGTGACGCTTTTTCGATAGCCCCCCAAATTTTTTTCATGGCCTCCGATTCTCCGATGAGACCATGTCTGGATTCCGGCGGATTGTATATCTCTGTTTCATTGATTCTGCGGAGGTGCAGCTTGTCCAGTGCCCGGGTAACGGCCGATTGAAGCTCTTCATCGGTGAAGGGTTTGGACAGGTATTCCTCAGCCCCGGACTTGACCGCTTCCACAGCCCCCTCTATCGAGGGGTAACCCGTGATCATCATGACTCCTGTATTTTTGTAATTTTCCTGGATGTGACGCACGAGGCTCAAACCATCCACTTCGGGCATTTTCAGATCGGTAATGACCAGGTCGACAGGAGTAGATTCGATGGTTTTGATAGCTTCGACGGCTCCCTGAGATGTCAATACTTTATAACCTTTCGCCTCCAGGTTTCTTTTTACGACTTCCAGCGTATCCGGAGAGTCATCGACGACGAGTATCCTTTCTTTCCCGGAAGAATCCTTCATTCTAAACTTCTCCCTTTTGTTCTGGCGTCTCTAAAATCGGCAGCCGGATTTCGATCTGAGTGCCCCGGCCGACCTGGCTGTCCACCCCGATTGTCCCTCCATGGGAAGTGATGATCCCGTAGACTACGGCCAGCCCCAATCCCGTCCCCTTGCCCACGTCCTTGGTGGTGAAAAAAGGTTGAAATATCTGTCTCTGAACGTTCTCCTCCATGCCTATTCCTGTATCTTCGATAATCAGGCGGACAGAATTGTCGGAGGCCACAGTTCTTACTGTCAATTGGCCTCCCTCCGGCATAGCCTGGATGGCGTTGACGACGGTGTTGACCAGAACCTGTGTCATCTGAGCCTGGTCGGCTTTCACATCCGGAAGGTCTTGAGAAAGCTGCCGGATGACCTTGATCCCTTCTTTGGAGCATCTCGATTCGAGGAAGTAGAGACTTTCGTCGACAATTTGATTCAGGTTGACCCGGGATTTCTGGGGGGGCATCTGCCGGGCAAAGAGCATCAGTTTCTTGATCACTTCCCGGGCATGAAGAGAAGCCCGCATGATTTTGTCGATGTCTTTTTTCGCTTGATCGGATTGTCCCTGGTCTTTCTGGAGAAGCTGGGCAAAACCCAGGATGCTGCCGATGGGCTCATTCAGTTCGTGGGCCACTCCCGCCGAAAGTTGACCGATGGTGGCCAACCGGTCGGCATGCCTGAGCTGCTCTTGAAGCTTGTCTTTGTCTTCTTCGATCTGTGTGTGTTCGATGATCAGGGCAATCTCTCTGGCAACGGCGTCGATCAGATTCCTCTCCTCTTTGAGAAA
>CBFDBS010000035.1:0-12039 GCA_965603105.1 uncultured bacterium | reverse complement strand
TATATTCCTCTCATGCTCAAACATGTTCGACTGGCCGACTTGGTCGGCTCCCCTCCACGGTGTGATTCAGAAGGCTAAATCTTACGATGTCGCTTCCTCCATCCCCTCAAATTCTAGGACCTGTTGCTGTATTATCTGGCTACTGAAAAGAATCCAGGTATCCATTAGTACGATGAACCCACCTCGTTAGCCGGGTCGTGCATGAAAAGTAACTTTAGTTTTGGGATTGGGGATCGTCAGTCTGCTTCTGTTTTCTAATAAATAGCCTTCTGCTATAATATTAAAAAGGAATGAGATTAAAGAATTTAATTGTCCTCCTGATTTTTTTTCTGCTAGCCGGTTCTCTGTTGTCCCAGACTGCCCAGAAAAACGACGACATCGACGGTCTGATCCAGCGGATCCAGGACGCCATTAATAATCGAGATCTCGAGAGTTATCTTGGATTTTTTAAGATTGAACTCAGGGATCTTGAGGAAGCAAAACTCAAAAGCATGTGGGATGATTTCCAGATAGACAGAATTTCTCTGCACAAAGCCTATACGCAAGTTATCGAAAAGAACAAGTCCAGATTGTTCCTCCGCGCTAAGTATGAAAATTCCTATTCCGTCATCATCGAGATGTGGAAACTCGATCTTGTCCCTGGGGGGGGGAATTCCGGCTGGCAGATTGAGTTGAAGGAAGTGGACGATGACATTCAGTCGCTGTATAAAATCATCATACCTTCCGATTCGATGGCCAAGGTTCGAGAGATAGAGATCAACCACAAGGATATTCAGATCACGTTCGAAGAGGCTAACGTTTTTTTCGATAACATCCCCAACCGGGAAACTGCGCTTCTTGTGACCGGGAAAGGCCGGCTCCGGTTTTCTCCCTCCCTGCCCAGGGAACAGCACCAGCTCGAACTCCTTTACGGTACGTCCGTGCTGACCGATGAACTCAAATATATCTACATCCGTTGCTCCAACTCTTTTTTTTCCAGGAACGTAAAAATATCGGAGAAGATTGAAGGTGTTGAGGCGATCAATCAGTCGGAGATAAACGAGGCCTATTCTCTCTTCGTGAAGCATTATCCCCGTTCCTACACAATTGAAAACTCTCTGGACGGCAAACTGCTTTCTTTCATGCCTCAGGGGGACGAAGCCGTCTTCGAATTCGAGGGAGATAAGATAGGGATTTTTTCTTACGTTTATTCTCCCTTTGCCGAGGAAGAAATCAATTTAATGCAGTGGAAAGGACAGAGGATTGTCAACCTTTACTCTCCCGGGGTGGAGAATAGTGAGAAGCAGCTTTTTATATCCCTCGGCCAGAAATTCGATATCACTGGCATCGAAGTCGATGTCGATTTTCGTCCGAGGGAGACATATTTATCGGGGAAGGCAAGGATTTTTGTGGACTCGGAAATGGGGTCCTTAGATGTCTTGAAGTTCAAACTCAATTCAGGGCTTCAAATCCTGCGCATCAATAATGATGAAAAGCAGAGCCTGTTCTACACCGTGGACAAGTTCAGAGAGACTCTCTATGTCTATCTTCCTTCTAATCCCCGCTATGACAAGAGGGCCATGATCGAAATTTTTTATCGGGGGAGTATTGAGCCAAACACCGCTCTGGCTGACGTTGTTTATGGCCCTCAATACGATAATACTTTTTTCCAGGTTCCTCCCCAGTCTGAAACTTATCTCTACACCCAATCCTCTTATTGGTATCCAGCGCCGGCCGATGATGATTATTTTACGGCCACCGTTCGCATCACCGTCCCTCCGGGGTATGCGGCCGTTTCTACCGGAGTCCCGAAAGAGAATTATAAGATCGAGGGTTTAGAGCGAGTCGAGGATGTCGAAAGGGTCGGATCGTCAGTCTATGTGTTCGAAACCAAAACACCGGTCAAATATCTGTCCTTCATCATCGGCCGGTTCATCACCATCGATGAGGACACGGATCCATTCCCGCTGTCCTTTATCAAAGCTTTCGAAATCCACGGTCAAAAATGGCTGTATCTTGAAGAAGCAAAGAAGATCCTTTCTTTTTTCGAGTTGAAATTCGGCGATTATCCTTATGAAAGTTTCACCATCGTTCAACGCCTCTGGCAACGAGAGGGGGGGCACAGTCCGCCCACTTTTATCGTCCTCAATGAAATGCCTAGGATTCCCGAGGGATATCGGCGTGTCATTAACACAAGTCCGGTGGACCTGTCTCGATGGAAAGAATATTTTTTGGCCCATGAGATCGCCCATCAATGGTGGGGCCAGAGTGTTACCTGGAATTCTTATCATGATCAATGGCTCAGTGAAGGATTGTCTCAGTTTGCGGCTGTCCTTTATCTGGAGGAAAAGTATGGAGAGAAGGTGTTGCCTTGGATATTCAAGAAGTTTTCCTCTTGGACCCTCAAGAATTCCGAATGGGGAGCCATTACTATGGGGTCCCGACTCAGCTACCACGATTACCTAGCCTTCCAGTCCATCGTTTATAACAAAACGGCCTTAGTGCTCTATATGCTCAAAGACCTTTTGGGGGAGGACGTTTTTTTCAGTGCCTTGAGGGAGTTTTTGAATATACAGAGATACAGCCCCGCCAGGACCAGGGAATTTTTTGCCGTTTTTGAACGGATATCAGGGCAGGATTTAAGCCTGTTTTTCGAGAAGTGGTTCGACTCTTATCTTCTTCCTGAAATCTCGGTGAAACACAGCATCCAGAAATCGGGAGATGAGTCTTTTCTCAGCTTCAGAGTTGTTCAGGCAGAAGGATCGTTTATGTTTCCTCTCTGGCTGCAATGGAAGGAGGGGGGGAAAGAGAGGCGAGAAAAAATACTAGTCATGGAAACGGTTCAAGACTTTCGTTTTCAGGTTTCGAGCAAACCCACAAGAATCAGCATCAATCCGGATAATATGGTTCCCGGTATTTTCCGCTAGCCTGAGAAGTTGTTGGTGTTGATTTTGAGCCTTTTGATCATTTCATTCAGAGTCGTAGGCTTGACTCCTAGAAGAGAGGCTGCTTTTTTTTGAATTCCATTGCTTTTGATGAGGGCTTCGATGATCGTTTTTTTCTGAAAAATTTGCAGCTTGTCTTTAAGGTTCAGTGATTCTCCCGGCAGCGATGAGACTTCTGTCCTGTTCGCTTGAAGAGTCAAAATGAAGGGCGGGAGGTTTTCCCTGGTGATTACCTTTTCTTTGGTCAAAACAACCGCTCTCTCGATCAAATTTTCCAATTCCCGAATATTTCCCGGCCAGTTGTAGTCCTCAAAGATTTTCAGGGTATCTTCGGTCAGTCCCTCGATTTCCTTGTTGTTTTCTTTGCCGTAGACGCTTAAAAAGTGTTTGACCAAAAGAGGGATATCCTCCTTCCTCTCTCGTAGCGGGGGGAGTTCGATTTTGATGACGTTGAGGCGGTAGAAAAGATCCTCCCTGAACCGGTTCTGGGCGATGAGGTCTTCCAGGTCCATGTTGGTGGCCGTGATGATTCTCACATCGACGCGGATTGTGGTGGTGCCGCCCAGATGCATGAACTCCCTTTCCTGCATGACCCTCAGCAGCTTGGCCTGTGTTTCCAGATTCAGGGAGGATATTTCATCGAGGAACAGGGTTCCCTTGTCTGCAGCCTCGAAGAGGCCTTTTTTTTGGCTGACTGCTCCGGTGAAAGCTCCTCTCACATGGCCGAAGAGATGGCTTTCCAGCAGGTCGGGAGGCAAGGATCCGGAATTGACTATAATGAATGGCCCTTGCTTTCGATCGCTGTTCAGATGAATCGCTCGGGCGACGAGTTCCTTGCCGGTTCCGCTCTCGCCCTGAATGAGGATGGTGCTTCGGGCGGGAGCGGAGGCTTTGATGAATTCAAAGATATCCTGCATGATTTTGCTCTTGCCGATGATGTTCTCGAAACTGAATTTCTGTTGAAGCTCCTCCTTCAAACGGACATTTTCTTCCTTGAGTTTTTTGTGGTTGATAGCCCTTTTGACCATCAAGAGGAGTTCATCGTGCTTGAAGGGTTTTTGAATGTAGTCGAAGGCCCCGATTTTCATGGCTTCGATGGCCGATTTTACCGAGGCGTAGGCGGTAATGATGGACACCACCGCGCTTGGATCTATCTCTTTCAATCTCTTGAGCACGGTCATGCCGTCCAGGCCAGGCATGAGCAAGTCCAGAAGGACGAGATCGAAAGTTTGATGAGCATGCTTTTGGAGGGCCTCTTCACCGTTGGGAGAGCTCTCGATATCGTACCCTTCCGATGTCAGTAGGTCGCCCAGGACTTCATGGATAATCGGTTCATCGTCGATAATGTGTATCACTTCTTTTTTTGTCATTGTCTTCCGTTTGTTTTAAACCGCGAATGATTGATTCGCTTTCCTCTTGTCCAAATTCAGGGGAATGGTCACTGTAAATTCAGTCCCTTTATCCGGTTCACTTTTGACGCTGATGCTGCCTTCATGCTCTTTGATGATCGCATAGCTGATGGAAAGTCCCAATCCCGTCCCCTTTCCGATTCCCTTGGTGGTGAAAAAAGGATCAAAGATGTGGGAAAGATGCTGTGGTTTGATGCCCGTGCCCGTATCTCCGATTTTGATGACGGCCTCGTTGTTGATGGAGGCGAGATCAATTGTCAAAGTGCCTCCTTTTGGCATGGCATCCAGAGCGTTCAAGATGATATTGATAAAAACCTGTTGAAGTCTTTCTCCCTGGGCCCATAAGGGCTTGAGAGGTGTCAGGCTCATTTCGAGTTGGATGTTCATGTTTTTCAGCTTGTAGTCGATAAGGGAGACGATGCTCTGAAGGCTCTCCCTTAAGTCAACCTGGTAGAAAGATGTCTCGGAGGGATTCCTGGAAAAATTGAGCAGGCTTTTGACAATTCTTCCGACTCTGTCGGCTTGGGCTTCAATTTTTCCGAGAACCAGAGCATGCTTGGTTTTGGCCAGCTTTTTCTGCAGGATCTGGACGTAGCTGGAGATTCCTGTGAGAGGAGTGTTGATTTCATGGGCGACTCCAGCGGAGAGAAGGCCGATGGATGCCAGTTTTTCTGAAGTCAGCAGTTGCTGCTGTAATGAGATTTTTTCAGTGATGTCCTCGAAAACGACGATGGTGCCATAGGGATTTCTGTTGTTGTCGAGCAGGGGAGTTTTTACGATGTCGAAGATTTTGCTCTGGCCTCCCGGAAGATCGATGGTTATTTCGCCCAAAAGGCGGAAATCCTGCTGGGTGTCAGAGGGAAACAGCGATGTGAAATTTTTTGTTCCAATGATATTGATCAAGCGTTTTCCAAAAACTTCCCTTTTTGATTTGGAAAACATTTCCTCCAGAACACGGTTCCAACCGCTGACCTTCCCCTGTTGGTCCAGAACGGCCACGCCGACAGTCAGACTTTCGATGATGTTTTCACTGTAGTCCTTCAGCCTTTCCAGTTCTAAGGCCTTGATATGGGACTGGTCGTAGAGGTAAGCATTCTCCAGGGCTAAAGCGACAGGCGACGAAATGGTCCTCAGCAATTCCCAGTCCTCGGAATTGAGGAAGGTGTCATCCTCTTTTTTTCCCATGCCCAGACATCCGATCAGTTTGTCCTCGACTTTAAGCGACATCATGTGGAAAAATCCATGGGCTTGCATCACTTTCAGTTCTTTGGGTTGGCCTTTTTTCTCGAGAACAGAAAAGGGAATGAGGGCCTCTTTTTCCTGGAGGTACGCCGTCAGATCGTCATCGAAAGTGAACAGCGTGGCGGAGGTCGGCAGTTTCCCTTGGGATTTGAGGATGAAAAACTTGTTCCTTTCGTCTTCCACAGGAAGGAGGAGGGCAATGTATTCTAGGGTGAGGGCCTTGGCGATCAATTCCAGAACGGATTGAGACAGTTTGTGTAGATCTCTCTCCCGGCTGAGTTCCTGACTGATGTTCAGGAGCGTCTTTCTGTATTTGTAGCTCCTCTTGTAGATGAACCGGTCGAGGAGCGACTGGATGAATTTTTTGAGAGGAGAAAAGAGAGTCGCCCCGAGCACGATGGCCAAAATCCCGAGCATCAGGATATTGAGTTTGTTTTCCGGAAAGATCCGTGTCTGTGATGAGACGAAAAGATAGACAGAGGCGATGACGACGTAAGATACGGTAAAGGTGACGGCCTTCTTGAGGATGACTTCCAGATCGAAGAGTTTATACCTGGAAACCGCATTGGCCAGAGTCAAGGGAATAAGGGCCTGAAATATGACCGTGAATTCCATGAATTTTGAGGGAATCTGCCCTAAAAGAAAGGGAATGATGTAAATACAGATAAAAGGGATCACCCCGAAGCTCAGGCCGTAGACGACCCACTTCAGCTGTTTTTTAAGCATCAGATTTTTTTCTTTGACGGATTCTGTGAGGAGGAGAATCAGGGTGATAAGAGAGAAAAGGGTGAAGTGGAGGAGATCCAGTTTTTCGAGAAGTCTATAATAATTGCGGACGAAAGAGTCGCCGAGCCTCAAAAAGCCGGCCAGATGGATGAAAACCGTGGCTGCCAGCAGGGTTAAAGCCGGAATGTAAAAGAGCCAGATGCGCAGGGGGGTGGTCCGGCTAAATTTTTTCCTTTTGGGAAAGAAGATGAAAATATTGAACAGCAGGGGAGGAAAGAAAAGAAAAGAGAGCTTGTCGATCCAGTAGAAAAGAGAATCCAGGGCACCAAGCTGGCCGGTGGGAGAGAAAACGAAAAACGAGTAGAACACGAGAGAGATGAGTGAGAAAAAGATATAGGGAAGAGTGAGGGGTCTTTTGGTCCGTATAAGAATGATCAATCCGATGACCAGCATCGTGAATCCGATAACGGCCATGAAAAAGTAGGTGATGTTCGTTCCTCTGGTCGTAATGGCCAGAGGGCGAAAGGTCAGGAGGTCTCCTCTGCGGTAGATCTGGTAGATAACTAACTGGTCTTTGGCCTCGGCTTCCCAGAGATTTTTGGCGAGATCAACGTTGGTTTCTATGAGATTGTCGTTGATTTTGAAAAGAATATCGCCCTTTTTTATGCTTGCCAGGCCGGCCGGGCTGTCCATTTCGACTTTTACGGCTGTCAGGCCTCTTGGCTTTTCGATCCAGACTACACCATCGTATGGCTCTTTCCAGCTGGCCTTCTTGATGATGTTGAGGCCGCCCAGAAGGGTAAAAACAGTGAAGACGGCAATAACCAGGAAGATTTTGATCTTCATGTCTTTATTCCTGAAGGGGCCTCAATCCAAAAAATTGAATCATGTCGGGAAAAAATATATGTGCTCTCAGTTCAAAATGTGTTTTATTTCAGACCGGATCACCCATTTGATGTGGGGTTGTTCCAGCATTGTGTCGAGGGCTTTGTTTTCTTTTAGGCCGAGCGGTTTGGAATCTCTGGCGAGACGTTTTTGCATGTAATCCTGGGGCGGTTTTTTTTCGGTCTGAAGGGCGATTCCGGATTCTTTACTTAATGACAGTCCAGAGGATGCAGGACTCTCGGCGTGAAAATAAGAAGCGACCGTTGAAGCCAATACAAAAAGGGCAACCAAGGACAACAGTCTGTCTCTCATTCACCTTAAAAATAATGCTTTCTCTTTTTTTTGTCAAGGCACATCCACTGGCTTCAACCAGGCCTGTGTGTGCCTCTGTAGGATTGATCAACTGAAATGGGCCTCGAAATGAGCAATAGAGGATGTGGTTTCAAAATCCAAATCCAGGCTGTTCTATTCTCTAGCCCCACAGGAGGAGGAAATTCACCCAGGACATCATCTCTAAAGGCGATTTACTTGATAATGTAACATAATGACAATGAGACAGGTAATACATGATATGGAGAGGTGAAGAGGTTCATCTATTTGACAAAAAATAGAGGATAAGTTAACATTAGGCTTAACTTACTCCCAATCTCCCTTTCCAATGATTAAGGATTTGAATCTGATATGCCATACTTTCTCTGCCGATTAGCGACGGAAGGCGGCCAGGTCCAGTCGCAGTCTTTTTTTGCCCCGACAGGACAGGAATGCCGGAAACACTTCGAATCTGAAGGTTTCTGTGTTCTCTCCGTCAGAAGAGACTGGAAAAGGTTCCAAATCTCCATTCTTCCTTTCGATAAAAAGATCAAAGAGAAAGACTTCATTATGTTCAACCAGGAGCTTGTCGCCCTCATCAAAGCTGGTTATCCCATACTCAAGGGCATAGAGATCATCATCGGCCGGGAAAAAAAGGCGCATATGAAGGAACTCCTGATGCAGGTGGAAAGAGAGATTCGGGGAGGCAAATCCCTGTCCGAAGCCTTCATGCCCTACGACCAATTGTTTTCTCAAGTTTATATCGCCTCTCTTATGGCCGGAGAAAGGAGCGGGAACTTGGCCGGCACTATCGCCCGCTACGTCAATTATGCCAAAGTGATGGCGGCCACACGGTCAAAGATCCGCTCGGCCCTGGCTTATCCTTCGCTTCTCCTCCTTTTTTCTTTCGCCCTTTTGGGGATTCTCATCAATTTCATCATTCCCAAATTTTCAGATTTCTACCAGAATTTTGAAGCCGAGCTTCCTCAAATAACTAAAGCCCTGATTGGTTTCGCCGATTTTGCCAAAGGACAGGCCTTTTCAATTTTGGCCCTGGCTCTTGTGCTTGTTCTGGTCTATTTCCAGATGAAAAAGCGGGAGAAAAGCGCGGTCCTTTTGGATCGGTGGAAGCTGAAAATACCCTACGGACGGCCCATCTGGATTGATTCGGCCGTCTCGCTTTTCTGCAGGACTCTGGGGCTCCTTCTGGAGGGAGGAATCTCGTTGATGTCTTCGATGGGAATTGCCAGCAAAGCCGCTCCCAACCGTTACCTTGTCAATAAAATGAGGATTCTTCCCGAGTCTATCAAAAATGGAGAAAGCCTTTCCGATGCTTTAAAGAAGGCCGAATTTTTTCCGCCCTTGGCTCTGGATATGATCAGAATAGGAGAATCGACGGCCAATCTGGAAGGGATGCTGACCGAAGTGGCTGATGTCTACGATGAAAAAATCCGTTCCCGGATAGACACCTTTATCTCTCTTGTGGAACCTGTCATCATCATCGTTATGGGCCTTGTCGTTACAGCCATGCTGCTATCGGTTTATCTGCCTATATTCAACATTATAAGAGTTGTCCAATGATAAAAACAACAAAAAAAGACGAGCAAGTGGACCGCTTGAGGGCCGAAGAAGAAGAGACGAAAAAGATTGCCGAAAGATACAAGGTTCCTTACATCGATCTTTCTACACAAACAATGAACCGGGAGCTGGTTCAGTCCTTTCCCGCGGATTTTCTCCACAGGGCCAATTTCATCCCACTCGAAGAGAATGGAAAAGTGGTCAAAATTGCGCTTGCGGATCCTTCTGATTTTGCCACCATCGATTCGATCGAGTCCTTCCTGGGTCGCAAAGTCAGAGTCTATGCCGCATCCAAAAGAACCATCCATGAAGCCCTCCGCCGCAGCGAGACGGCTCTTCAGGTGCTCAAAGACGCCACCGAGGGATTTATCATGCAGGTTGTGGAGAATGAGGGATGGGAAGAAGAAGATGTTATTTCCGTCGAGAAACTGGCCGATCAGGACGGGTCCATCATCAAGCTCGTCAATTCCATCATTTTCACGGCCGTCCAGAAGAGGGCGAGCGATGTGCACATCGAATCCAAAGGAGATGGCATGCCCATCAAATTCCGGATCGACGGTGTTTTGAGCGAAGCCATGGAGCCCATCGCCAAGAAATTCCAAGCCCCCATCATATCGAGAGTCAAAGTCATGTCCGACCTCGATATCACGGAGAGAAGAGTTCCTCAGGATGGACGGTTTCGGCTGAAGATCAAGGACAAAACCATCGATTTCCGCGTATCCATCATGCCCAGCGTCTTCGGTGAGGATGCCGTGATCCGTATTCTCGATAAGGAGATGATCACGGAAGCCATATCCGAGTTGAAGCTGGAGCTGCTTGGTTTTACCGATGAACTCTTGGACAGGTACAGAAGATATATTGTCAAGCCCTATGGCATGCTGTTGGTCACAGGACCCACCGGAAGCGGAAAAACGACGACTCTTTATGCCACCCTGACCGAAATCAAGGCTCCGGAAGACAAAATCATCACTATCGAGGATCCCGTCGAATACCAGATTGACGGCATCACCCAGATTCCCGTCAATGAAAAGAAAGGACTGACTTTTGCCCGAGGCTTGAGATCCATTCTCCGCCACGATCCCGATAAAATCATGGTCGGAGAAATCAGGGATCCTGAAACCGCCCAGATAGCCATCCAGTCCGCTTTGACAGGCCACTTGGTTTTCACAACCGTTCACGCCAACAATGTTTTTGATGTGATCGGCCGTTTTCTTCATATGCAGGTGGATCCCTACAGTTTTATTTCCGCCCTCAACTGCATTCTTGCCCAGAGATTGGTGCGCATCCTGTGCACTGTCTGCAAGCAGAAGGTGAGCTATACGCCGGAGCAGTTGCTCGATTCCGGGCTCGATCCGGAAAAACACAAAGACGTAGTATTCTTTGAAGCGCAGGGATGCCCCGAGTGTAATTTTACGGGTTATCAGGGACGGACGGCAATTGCCGAGCTTCTGGAGCTTTCCGACCAGATAAGAGAGATGATCCTGGACAAAAAACCGCTTTCCGAAGTCAGAAAGCAGGCCAAAAACGAGGGAATGGTTTTCTTGAGAGAAGTCGGAGTAAAAAAGGTCATCCAGGGTGTGACCAGCTTGCGGGAGTTGAACAAAGTCACTTTTGTCGAGTAGGAAAGGGATTCAGAAGGATGTTGACAGAGGTCTTAATGAGCGGAAAAAAAAGGCTGTTATTTTATGATGTTGCCCGGAGAGGATAAGATGGCTCTTGTGGACAGAGCGGCAAGATTTTTTTTGGATCAACCCAAGCTCCATACCGCTTTTCAGGTGGCTTCAAACTATCTGGCGGGAGTTACCCTTTCTCCAAAAGAGAGAGGGATCAAAGATCATTTTATGTGCCCTCTGGACAGGGGCATCGTGGAGCCTTCCTTCTACCAGAACAACATCAAAAAAAGTGCGGAACTCGAAACCTCTCTCAGGCAGGGAATTGAAAAGATGCACCTAACGGATCGGAGGATCATTTTCGTACTTCCGGAGATCTCGCAGAAGACATTCGTTTTTCTTTTCGATACCATACCCGGCCACCGGAAAGAAAGAGACCAGATGGTCCGCTTCAGAATAAAAAAACAGCTCCCCCTCTTTCCCGATGATGCCCGCATCTCTTACTCACTCGTCCCTGCTGAAGACGGCGTACGTGTTCTGGCCTCTGTAGCGCGGGCGTCTGTGATCAAAGAGTATGAAGACTTTTTTCAGAGGCTCAAACTCAAAGTCCGTTCGGTAGGCATTCCTTTTGCCGGACTGGTCAATCTGATGCAGAAAGAGAAAGAGAATTTGATGCTGGTCAATGTCGAAGAGGACGCTTTCAGTTTGGTGGCTCTGATCCATTCCGGAATCTCTCTTTACAGGCAGAAATCTTTCGCTTTTGAAACTCAAGAGGAAGATCCTGTCATGCCCAGATACGATGACATCCTGCTTGAAGTCGAGAACACTCTGAATTTTATCGAAGATAAAGAAAAGAAGAAAATCACTTCCCTCTGGGTGAGAACGATTCTGCCCGAGATTGAAGAAAAGCTTCTTAAAGATCTCGCTCAACGGTTGAGCATACAGGTTGTTGGGCTGGACGCCTGCCTCGAGGGGAGCCTGAATCCTGGTGAAAAAAGACTCCTGTCTCCCCTTTTGGGTTATGTGCAATGAATAAGAAAACAAGATTGAATTTGGAATTGGCCACACACCCCGTGCGGAACAGAAGACTTTTCTTGATGAGCTTCGCTCTCTTGGCAGTCCTTCTGGTTGGGCTGGCGGCCGTGTCCTTCGATCTGTATTTTGATTACAAGAAAAGGCTGGGCGAAAACAGTTCAAGAATCGAAACTCTTGAACTGAAACTAGGGAGTATCCAGAGGGAAGTGAGCCTAACGACCGGCAGGATAGGTGATGAGGCGGCCCTTCTCCAGTCGAGGGTCGACCTGATCAACGACCTTATCTACAGGAAGAGTTTTTCCTGGATTGAATTTTTGTCCC